>JBAYPP010000005.1:0-22768 GCA_041677585.1 Acholeplasmataceae bacterium | reverse complement strand
GACTAGTCAATGAAATGGCCGAACTAGTCGGTATTAGTGACCAATTAGATAAAAAACCGGCAGAGTTATCAGGCGGTCAACAACAACGTGTTGCAATTGCAAGAGCCTTGGTCAAAAAGCCAGACGTATTATTGCTCGATGAGCCTCTTTCAAATCTAGATGCTCGTTTAAGACTACAAATGCGTGAAGAAATTAAAAGAATTCAAAGAGAAACGGGTATTACAACAATCTTTGTAACCCATGACCAGGAAGAAGCGATGAGTATTAGTGATTTAATGATCGTTCTTGATCTTGGTCGCGAACAGCAAATGGATACTCCGCAAGAAATTTATAACAGCCCCAAAAACTTATTTGTTGCTAGATTCTTAGGTAGTCCACCTGTTAATACGACTACAGCAGAAGTTATTAACAAGGAGATTAGAATTAACGGTCTAGTGTTAGATAAAACTAATGTTAAAGACGGCAAATATAATATCGGAATTAGACCAGAAGATTTTAGAATTGTTGAAAATGGTGTCTTTAATTTTAAACCAGAAGAAGTTGAAATTGAAGTCATCGGTCGTGACACGATGATTAGATTTGATTTTGGTGGCTCGCAAGTCCGTGCAATAGTTGATTCTGACAGTATCAAAGGTAAGGAAAAACTATCAATTGGAGTTAAAAAAGGTAAGGTGTTATTATTTGACACTGAAACTGGGCGTGTTGCTGTATGATGCAAAAAAGACAAACCCGTTTCAGAGTTAAACTAGCCTCAGCTAGATGGCAAGTTAGAAACTTTATGCAAGTAATTGGTGAAGGGATCAAAAAGGGATTATCAAAAATAGGTTTAGGTTTCCTTTTTAAACTACCACCTTTTACTAGGGCGATGATTTATTTATCACCAGCTTTAATAGTATTAGGCATATTTACCTTTTACCCAATCTTTAACTCATTCTTTATTTCCTTTTTATCGCAGTATAACATCTATACTGGAGAAATTGCAGGATATACTCTGTTTGATAACTACTTACAAGTATTAAGTCACCGAGACTTTTATCAAGCCGTTATCAATACAGCGGTTATCGCCTTTATTTCAGTTCCGATTACGATTGTCTTATCATTAGCTATTTCAGTCGCCTTAGCCGCAATCAAACCGCTAAAGGGACTTTTCCAAACAGTTTATTTCTTACCATACGTAACAAACTCGATTGCATTAGGTCTTGTGTTTGCATATATGTTTAGTGGAAACATTCATACAATGCACACACAGGTCAGTTTAGCCAACGCAATCATGAAGTGGTTAGGATTTGGACCAATCCCATGGTTAGGTATTGGAACAATTTACTGGTATGCAATGAGCGTTATCTTGCTTTATACAATTTGGAATGGATTAGCATTTAAGATCATTGTCTTCTTAACGGGAATCCAGAGTATCGATAAGCAATATTATCAAGCAGCTCAAATTGATGGAGCATCGAAATACAAAACATTTAGAAGAGTAACAGTACCACTTATCTCACCGATGATTTTCTATATTTTAATTACGTCCTTAATTGGAGCATTTAAAACATATTCATCTGTTGTTGCGATTGTTGGTGTAACTGGACGGATTACATCAGGAAGTACGGGATTTATTGATATGAGAACAATTGTTTTCTACGTATATAGCTTCCTTGAAAATCCAGGACAACCAGGTAATATGTCCTTAGCTGCAGCTGCATCAATCATTTTATTTGTCATTATCTTGTTCTTTACAGTTATCCAACTTCAGGTTGGTAAGCGTAGAGTTCACTATTAATAGGGGGGGAATCAGTATGAAACGAATTACGCCTAAAATCAAAAAACTTGATTTGATTGCTTCCTTAATAAACCTATTATACGTAGTAATCGCAATCACATTGATAATCTATTTATTTACAGCATTGTTTGTTCCCGAAAGAGCACTTTGGGAAAACCCACCAGTAAATTATAGATATGATTTAATCTTCGGAATAAGTATTGCACAGACAACAATGAATATCATTATCTCATTGTTAGTCGGATTTTTGATTATTGGAATTCCAATGACATTTAAGTCTTTTCAAAGATACTTTGATAAAAAGACGATTGAAGTTGATGAATGGTCCTATCGCCACCAATATCTACTATCATTTTTTGAAATTGTAACTTTAAATCCATTTAGTGCCGCGATTAGAATCTATTTAGGAAGGCATATTCAACTATATGTTTCCGAATATGGAATGAAACAAGGTTTAATCAACTCTTGGAAAGCTTTCAATAATGGACTGATTTCATCATATAGAGCCTTAAGAAATGCAGTAATCAAATTAGAAAGATTCATTAGATTACTATTCAAACGGATTATTCGGATGTTTATTGCTATTTTCCACGGAATTGTCTTCTTATTCAAATGGCTTTTGACACAACTAAAAGTGATAACACTAGCAATTGCTTTCCTATTTGTTAATAAAGAGTCTGCTAGATATCATAGATACTTGGATATTAAAGAAAAAGATAAGAAGGCATTAAAGGAATATCGCGCAAAACGCAAACAAGAACGAGTTGCTCATAAGAATGAGTTGATTGCGTTAAAGGAAAGTGCGAAAGACAGAGAAAAGACACAAGATGAATTAGATGAAATTACAAGAAAAGATGTTGTAATGAGGATTGTTAGAATCATTCTAACATACGGTACGCTCTCTTTTACCGCATTATTCATCTTCATTCCGTTTTATTGGATGATCATTACATCACTGAAAACCTACATTGATTCATCGATGACAAATAATCCATCATTCTTTGTTAGTTTAGCGGATATGCAATGGGTTAACTTCAAGATAGCACTAACTGAGTTTAACTTCCTAAGATATATTGGAAATACTGTTTTTGTCGGATTGACAACAATGTTTTTCACGGTGATTACAACAGTTTTAGCAGCATTTGCATTTTCGAGACTAGACTTTAAAGGAAAAGATTTTATTTTCTCATTATTATTAATGACAATGATGATTCCAGGAGAACTATATACAATTACGAACTATATTACCGTAAGTAGACTTGGATGGATTGATTCATTCTACGCATTGATTGTTCCATTCTCAGCAAGTGTGTTTTATATATTCTTCTTAAGGCAAACATTTAGACAAATTCCCGATACACTATACCGAGCAGCTAAGGTTGACGGCTGTAGTGATCTGAAATATTTAACAAGAGTTATGATTCCTATTGCCGCACCAACAATTGTTACAATTATTATCTTAAGTTCAATTGGTGCATGGGATGCATATATTTGGCCACAATTAGTTGGTAGAACGGATGCGACCAGACTAGTTTCGGTGGCATTAAGAAACGAAAATTTTTCAATCGGTGTAGGTTCCGACCAAAGACCGATGTATAACCTGCAGTTAGCTGCTACGACAATCGTGACAGTGCCATTGTTAATTGTATTCTTCAGTTTGAAAAAATACATTTTGGCTGGTGTTGGACGTAGTGGTACGAAAGGATAAGGAGGAGGAAAAAATGAAAAAAATATTTTCTTTATTGATTGTAGTACTTTCTACTATGGCTTTAGTAGCGTGTGTTACAATCGCAAACAAAGCGCCAGTATTAACTGGGGAAGGCTTTGATGCAAACGGAGTTAAATATGTCACAATTGATGCCGGAGATGATTTTGATCCGCTCGCTGGCGTAACCGCTAACGATGATCGTGATGGCAATTTAACAGATTCGATTATCGTAAGAGGGTGGGATGAAGAAACCAATAACAGCCCAGGAACCCACACAATTACTTTAACAGTTGCTGACAAAGAAGGTTTAGAAGCTACTTTAACAATTGAATTGACGGTTAGATCTGATAATCCAGATGCTCGTCCGCCAATTTTTGAAGGAGTAAACTTAAATCAGACATTCTATGTTGGTAGCGGAACTTGGAATCCTCTAGCAAACGTAATTGCTTGGGAAAATGAGGATAAGGAAACCGATATTACAGATACTATTGTAATAAGAGATACAGAAGGCGTTCATTACAGTCTTTCAGTACCGGGAACTTACACAGTTAGACTAAGAGTAACCAATGAAGCAGGAATCCAAGCAAACGTTGCGATCACACTTCGTGTAGTTCAACCAGATATTCCCGCCGAATTACCACAAGGAAAAGTCGAGATTGTCTTATGGCATGCGATGGGTTCTGATATTACAAACTGGATGAGACAAGCAGCGATAGACTTTAGAAATGAATATCAAGCGTTGGGGTATGATTTTACAGTTACTATTCCAAATGGAACAGGCAGCTATGATACACTTAAGGCAAATATGAGTAACGCGATCATTGAAAGGGACTTACCAAACATGATTCAAGGTTACCCAGACCATGTTGCTGAGTATTTGAATGGTGGAGCAATCCTAAACCTAAATCCATATATCGAACATGAAGTCTACGGATTACATGGTGCTGATGCATTAAGTGATATCCTAGAATCATATCGTCTAGAAAATCAACAATACTTAAGCGGCGGAACGTATTATTCATTGCCATTCAACAAATCAACCGAAGTATTGATTTACAACAAGAGTGCTTTAGAATATGCAGGTATTACTGATCCTGAAGATTTACCTAAAACATGGCAGGAATGGTTCGCCATTGCAGATGTATTAATCGAATATGGACAATTAAAGAACCCAACTGAGCCTAATCTGGTCAAAGCTGGTGCATATGACTCAAACGGTAATGGATTTATTACATTTACACGTCAGTTTAATGGTGCATACACAGCAATCAACCCACAAACATATCGTGGTCAGTATTTATGGCATACAAACGCTAATACGTTTGCAGCTATGCAGTTTGTAAAGGATCATAGAGATGTTTTTGTTACACCAGACTTCTGGGATCAAGAATATGCAACAACCCCATTTTCACAACAAAAAGTTGCATTTGCAATTTCTTCATCTGCAGGTGTTCGTCACAACCAAAATGCAATTGAAGGATTACCAGCAGGGGCAGAGAAATTTGAGTTAGGCGTTGCACCAATTCCATATAATGGTGATAGACCTCAAGATAGAGCAGTCATTCAGCAAGGAACAAACATTAGCTTAACTGATTCAGGAACAAGAGAACAAAAACTAGTTTCCTGGCTATTCCTTAAATATTTAATGAGAACAGACGTCACAGTTGATTTCGCAATCGCTACAGGATATTTCCCAGTTAGAGAAAGCGGATTTACAAGCGATAGATATGTTCAGTTCTTAAATCAAACCCTACCAAACATGACAGCACTTCAAAAAGCGAATGCATTATCAGCTAAGGCCGCAAATGAGCAAAGAGATTATTTCTTCTTTGACCCAGCCTTTGTCGGATCATCAAGAGCAAGAACCGAAGTTGGACTGGCGTTCCAAATGATTATTACTGGGGATGGAAACATTCAGGTAGCGTTAGATCGAGCCTATAGTGAATCAAGTTTAGGCTCCAATTAAGGTAACAAGGATTTATTTTAGATAGATAAAACAAAATGGGTTATGAAAGATTTATAACAAAAACGGAGGTAAAAAAATGAAAGGGAAGGCAAAAGTATTTAGGTTTTTGCTAGTAGCAATACTAACATTAACTATGGTATTTGTTGTTGCTGCCTGTAAGAAAAATACCGATGAAGCTGACGTTGCAGAAGCAAAAGAAGCATTAACAATCGGGTATACGGGTGCCGATAACGAGAACAGCGTTACACAGAAGTTGACCTTACCAACTACAGGATTAAAAGAAGTCACAATTACTTGGACATCTTCACATCCGCAAGTGGTATCGATAACTGGTGATGTAACAAGACCAGCAGTAGACACTGTTGTAACCTTGACCGCAACCTTGACAAAGGGTGAGGAAGATGATACAAAAGAGTTTATTGTTAAAGTGATTAAGGCTCCAGTGGTAACAACCCCACAAGAAGCACTTGATGCACTTGAAATTACTGGTGAAGACTTAGAGGAAGAAGACGGTATTTATACTACAACTCAAAACGTTGTACTACCGACAACTTCATTAGGTATGGCTGTAAACTGGGAATCATCATCAACAGCAATTAATGTAGCTGGTACAGTAACAAGACCAGCATACGGTGAAAACAACGTTAGAGTAATCTTAACTGCCTATATTGGTAGTTTGGAAAAAGAATTTATCGTTGACGTAATTGCTATCCAAGTGATGCCTATTGCGGCTGTATTAAGCCAAGCACATACTCAATTAATTTTAGCTTCAAACGAAGTTGTTGAAAACATCACGCTTCCCACTGCTATTGTTGTTGAAGGTGTTCATGGTGAATTATATACCACTAGTGTTACATGGGTTTCATCAGACACTAGTCACATTTCTAACGCAGGTGTTGTAACTAGACCTGGTTTAGAAGATCCGGACGTAATTGTTACTTTAACAGCAACAATTACATTTGAGAATCAAACAACAACAAAAACAATCCAAATTAGAGTTTTAGCAGAATCTGAACCATATGAAGAGTTTGATACTTTCTTAGAAGCTGAAGCTTACTTCCTAGATGATATCGATGGCGAAGCAGAACGCAGATATGTTAAGATTTTCAACGTCTCAGTTATTGGACGTATGGATGATGGATTAATGTTCGTTGATAGTGAAGGAAGCGTATTCTTTGCATTTGGTAGTAGCAGTAACGCATATCGTAATGCTGAACAAGGCAAACTATATGATGTTATTGGTAATTTAGCATACTACTTTGGTGTAACTCAGATCAACGGAACTGGCTCAGCGTTTAGTCGTCAACCAACCATATTGATTGAAAAAGAAGGCGATCCAGTAACAGTAGAACCAACTGTTGTTGAACATCTAACGGATTTATTACCAGAAGAAATGCCAACTTATTCACTGACAAACATGATACACATGGAATACTTAACACTTGATGCCAAGATTTATGTTAAGAGCACACTTGATGACTATGGGGTATTCTTGTTAGATGTTGATTATGATGGCGATTTCACAGATATTGATGCAAACTCAAGTCCAAAGACACCATATAACAATTTAGGTGTTGTTGTGTACTACACATCAAACAAAAATGCTTTAATTCCGTTAAACGGACTAACAGTAACAATTGATGTAGTATTATACGGATTAAGAGATGATCGTAACATTTATAACGTAGCATTCTTAGGCGAAATTGAAGATATAATCATTCATGAAATGACTGATGCACAAGCAGTTGCAGCGGTTAAACAATCCCTAGATATGACAACCCCAAGACAATTCCCAGCTGCTGGAACAATTTCATTACCATCAGAATTATTAGGAACCGAAATTGTTTGGACATCTGATAATGAAGATGTTATTTCAACAGATGGCACAGTTACACCAGTTGCAGGCGAAAGAATTGCAGTTAAATTAACAGCTGTAATTTCTATGGGTGAAGAAGAAGACACACTTGAAATAACGGTAATGGTTGGCGAATTACCAATACTTACCGTTGAAGAAGCTCTAGAGATAGAACATACGGATAACATTAAGGTTAAAGGTACAATCGTTGGATTTAGTGCCAATAACACTGTTGTTCTTCATGATGAAACTGGAGCAATAGCAATATTTATTGGTGGCGCAACTTCATCTGATATTGCAGACCTAATTAAAGGAGCAATTGGACAAGTTGTAATTCTTGAAGGATCAAGAACCTCCTATGGAGGATTAGAACAGATTCAAAATATCGTTGACGTGGTTATAACTACTGAACAAGCTCATATCGAAAAAGTTGATATTACAGAATTAGCTTGGACTGCAGAAGTGCTATTACCTCATCAAAGTAAATTAGTATCAATTGTTGATGGAACAGTTACTAATGTTAGCATTGATCAATATAATAACGTAGCAGTAACAATTACATTAGGTGAAAAATCTATTGTTATTAGATGGGATTCAAGAGTTGCATTAACAGGTGGAGTTAACGTATTAGCTACAGCAGTGGTCGGTGATATCATTAATGTTATTGACGCACCACTTGGATGGACAAGTAATAACCCACAAATTGGATATTATGTTTCAGGTCAAGTTACATTAGAAGCAGATCCAAGCCTTGAAAGATTTGACGTAATATTTATGGATGGCGAAGAAGAAGTTGAGGCTATCGAAGTCGTTGAAGGAAGAATTATTTTAGAATATCCTCCAATGTTTAAAGAATTATTTATCTTCACAGGCTGGTTTACAGATGAAGAACTCACACAAGAATGGGATCTTGAAGCAGCAGTTGAAGAAGACTTAATATTATATGCTGGCTGGGTAGAAATTGAAGTTTACAGTCACTTTACATTTGGGTCTATTGCTCAAACTGGGTACAGCCAAGGAACGCTAGAGTTTGAAGGAATTACAATCAGTAAAGATCGTGTTCAAATCAACGTTTCAGGATTTGCACCACATACTGATAACGAACCAATGTTGGTTTTTGCCCCAATTAATACAGTAAATAGAGCATATGCAATCTTTGATTTCAGTGGAGAAGAATATGAAGGTTTAAACAGAATTTCATTTGCTCTAGCTGCTTGGTCCTATGGCGGAGGTACTCCATCATTTGAAAAGATTAAGACACTAGCAAACCCACGCTTTACAGTCGAAGTTCTTGACGGTGAAACTTGGAAAGTTATTAAAACAATTGAGTTAAAGACAACCTTGAAATTTGAAGAGTATGTAACAATTTATGTTGATACAGAATTTGGAGCTGCTGAATATAGAATTAGCTACATCGCTGAAGATGCGGCCTCAGGAAACACTACACAAGCGGCAGTTCTTGATGACTTGAAATTGTACCGTGAAGTAGTAGTATATGAAAATCCTGTAACAATTTCATTCTTATCAGAAGAAGAGGTTTACTCTGAAACCGTAATAGAATCTGGCACAGCAGTTAAAGCACCAACCAATCCAACAAGAGCAGGATTTAACTTCTTAGGATGGGCGCTTGAGGGTGAAACAGATTTATACAATTTCGAAGAACTAGTAACTGAAGATATTGTTTTAGTTGCACAATGGGTTGCAGTAGAAGAATTAACCATAGCAGAAGTTAAACAAGCAACAGCAGGTACTTGGGTTAAGATTACAGGAGTAGTAACGGGATTTACCGAGTTTACTTCTTATGGAAACCGTGATTACGTATATATCCAAGATGAGACAGGAGCTATCCTATTATATAGAGCAGCAATTGAAACTCTTGCAGTTGGAGATGTTTATGAAGTTGTTGGTAAATTGGCAATTTTCAATGGATTATTCCAAATTGATCCAGTAGGAGCAATTTACACACCGAGCGAAGAAGTAATAGCAGTACCAGATCCAATTGTAGTTACTGATTTAGAAGTTTTAGATGTAGATTACCAAAGCTTAAGAATTAGTTTTGAAGCAGTAGTTAAGAGTGTTTCAGCTAACGGGCAAAGTTTGGTGGTCACAGTAGATGAAGTTGATATTACTATTAGATCAAGCTCAAGCCAATCAACTAACCCAATAAATGCTCATTTATTAACAGCAGAAGTTGGACAAACTGTTTCTGTAGTTGGAATCTATGTAGGGTGGTATAATGGAGCACAATTAGTTCCTTATACAGTTGAAGAAGTTGTGTTTGTTCCGTTAACAGACGAACAAAAAGTAGCACTTGATAAAGCTGCTTTAATACTACTTGAAACATACACAACAGAATTTACTTTACCAGTTTTAGGAGCAAAGGGTTCAACTATAACTTGGACAGCAGATCCAGAAGCCAACTTAGTTGATGGTAAATTAGTTATTCCTGAAGAAGGCGAAGTTACAGTAACTTTAACAGCTACCTTGACATTAGGTGAAGAAACAGATACCAAAGTGTTTGAAGTTGTATTAAAAGTAGCAGGTGAAGAGGAAAATGATCCAATTGAAATTACTGCAGAGTATCCGGGAGGTTCTACTACTAATATGAAGGCAGGCAACAACGCAGAAACACTTGGATTGGATGAAACTATTTTTACGGTCACAAGTATTGAAAGAAGTCCCAACCCATTACATATAGGCTTAAATACAGCAGGACAAATTAGATTATATAATGCCACTGATTTTGGTAATACACTATCTATTTCTATTGCTGAAGGATACACAATTACAAATGTTGAGTTTGTGTTTGGTGCAACTGTTACAAGTGCAAAAATTATGACTGGTACAGATATACAATTTGAAGGTGCATTAACAGCAAACAGCACACTAAGTTATGAAGAGCTAGATGTAGATACATTTAGTATCGAAAATATAGGGACAGCACAAATTTATATATTACAAATCAAAATCACATATATACCGTCTTAATGTTTAACTAACAATAATTTCACAGAGTAACACAACAAAAAGACTTGGAACTTACATTTGTAAGAACCAAGTCTTTTATTTTCAATGTATCTATACACAAGCTTATTATATAAATCATTATATAACAAAGAATCATGCTAAATATGTTATAATATTTACACAAGAAGCAAAGAAAAGAGGTTTATAAAATGCTAAAAAGAGTTTATAGCACCTTAGTTATTATATTGCTTACAATAACATTAGTTGCTTGTGGTAATGGTAAAAGCAATAAAGTACAATTACCGGTATTAAACGGTCTAACAAGATCACAAATAACAACAGAACTTAATAACTTAGGAGCAACCTTCGAGTTTATTGAAGAAAATAATTTTAATATTCCAGAAGATCAATTTATTAGATACGGCAACGGACTAGCAGCAGGAATGACTGTTGATTTATCCGAAACGGAGCTTTTAATATTTATTGCTGTGCATAAGATTCTACTGCCAGATTTAACTGGTAGAACCGAGATTCAAGCTGCACAAGCTCTAATTGGACTTAAACTTCAATATAGTGTTACATACCGTGATACAACTGAACATGAACCGGGATTATTCATTGAGTACGGCGGATCATTCCATATTGGTCAAGAGATGCAAGAAGGATCTATTGTGTCAATTGTTATAGCCAGATATCCAGCATCTTATCAATCACCGATCTTTATTTCCAAATATATGTCGGGAACCGGATTCAACCGTGCAATTGAAATATACAACTCATTGGATGTAGAAGTTTCAGTTGCAGGATACAGATTATCATTTTATTTAGATGGCGATGATGAAGAAACCAACGCTTTTGTTATTCCAGAAGGAACGAAACTAAAAGCTAATGAAACACTGTTAATAGTGCACCCGGAAGCAGCAAGCGATCTAATAGCGAAAGCGGATATCTTATCTGATGAACTGACATTTGTTGGTAAAGACTATATAAAATTGCTTGATCACAGAGGATCTTTTATTGATGAGTTCGGACTTTACGAAGTTTATGTATTGCTTTTTGCTAATCGAATTATGGTTAGAAACGAAAACATTACTGAATCAAGCTTAGAGTTTTCCAATAGTGATTGGGATACATACCATAGAGATTATATTGAAATTTTGGATAGTCATCCAACACCTTTCCCAGAATCGTTTACTTTCTTGCAAGAAGATTTAGAGCTTCCTGGTGGTTTTAGTACACCAAGAGGAATGGTAGAAGTTGAGTTTGACAGGGTTGCCGATGGTGACACTGCTTACTTTACGCCGGGATTCATGGGGGATGATAGAGTAAGATTTGGTGGTATTAACACACGTGAGATGAGCGCACCAGATGAAAAGGATAGAATTTTAGCACAACAGGCAAGTAATTATTTAGATAGTCTGTTAGCTAATGCAACAACAATCTATGTTCAACATGATCCATATTTAGGAAAAAACGAAACTTATGGCAGAAGTTTAGCACTTGTGTGGGCGAACGGAAAATTAACGAATTATTTAATGGTACTAATGGGACACAGTGAAAACTTCTATTCAGATTCAGATGAGACATTTGTATATAATGGTGTAACATTAAACGAGTGGTTTAGAAAAGCCGAGGCAACAGCTAGAGCACAACAAATAGGAATATGGGCTAGGTAATGAAATATTTTAAAGCAATCTTATTTACACTATTAATGTCATTGATTTTCTTTGGAGCAATCATTTTTTCAGAAGGAGTCTATGCTGCCAGAAAAATGGCAGAGATTATAACTGCTGCAACCAATGAAGAAAACTATCACATTTTATTAAGAGCTAATTTTCAAAGTAAAGAACCGATTATAGATGAAACAGTAACAAACTCCGATTTCACCTTAAAGATTTTAGGTTATGAAACCGCTGCGGTAGTTGATGGTGAGTTAAAGAGCTTTCTTGAATTTATCATTATTACAACGGAAGGTGAAATGGGGTACGTAACCGATATGGAAGCTACGCTTAAAACGAGTGATGAGGAAATATCAATCTGGTTTTTGAAGTACTTTAATTTAGAAGTATATTCAGTGATGACTGACCCAGCTACTTATAATGTTCTTGAGATATCCGATATTTTTAAAGAAGATACGACAATTTTAGAGATGCTGGTATTGAAATATACTCCAGAAAACGCAACTGAAAAAGCAGAAATGATAATGGATATTCAAAAGCAAAAAAGTGATTTTGTTTTTGAAAGCACACTACTTGATTATTATATGGATAACGATAACCGTTATCCAACGATAGAGACAGAAGAGATTAAGTTATATCAAGCAGTGAGAATTAATACCTTTTCAACACTAATGATTTCAGGAGGAATTACGTTAGTTCTAATTGCACTGTTTACTTATTATATCTATTCGGTTAGACCAAGAAGAAAACTTGGTAAAGCCAAGCCTTCGATTAACTTACGTAAAGATATTGCTAAACTGAATCAAAGTGATAACAATCAAAAAGAGAATGAATAATAAGGAAAAAGCGATGAATAAAATCGCTTTTTTCACCAAAATATGCTATACTAATATAATCTAAAAAAAGAGGTAATCAGCCTATGGATTTAAGAAAACAAATTATCGATAAAATTGAAAAATATGAGAAAATCATCATTCATCGCCACAAAAGGCCAGACATGGACGCAATCGGAAGCCAATACGGTCTTTACCTACTATTAAAAGAGAATTACCCCCAAAAGGAAATATACGTAGTAGGTGATTTAAATGATATGGTTTATGAAGCGAAGATGGATGATATATCTGACCAGATATATCATGGTTCATTAGTAATTATTACCGATGTATCGGTTGTGAAGATGATTAGTGATGATCGCTATAATCTTGCAGCAGAAATTATCATTATTGACCATCATCAAAATGATACTGATCTACCAGATGTTTCAATCTTCTACCGCAATGCTACATTTGCCTCAGCAGCAGAAATGATTATTGATTTAGCACGTTTTGCTAAATATAAAATCACACCAGAAGCAGCAACCTATCTATATGGAGGAATGGTTACCGATACAGGACGTTTCCTATTTTTGAATGAAGCAAGCCAAACATTTGAATTAGCCGCATACATTACAAAATTCAAACCTAGCATTCAACCCTTCTATGATTATCTATATACCGAGCCGCTTATCAAAAGACAAGCGAAGAATTTGTTTTCTTCCTTTGAAATTACCAGAAACGGCGTTGCATACAGAAAAAACAGTGATGCTATCCTAAAACAGAGCGGTTTGGATTTTCAAGCAGTCAGTCGTGGAATGGTTAATCAAATGGCGGGAATTAAGGAAATCCCCATCTGGGCCAACTTCACTGAAGACATTGAAAACAATGTAGTAGTCGGTGAGTTTAGATCAAGAGGAATAACAATAGTTGATATCGCAAAAAAATATGGTGGTGGTGGACACAACCACGCCTGTGGTGCAACATTAAAAAACTGGGATGAAGTGGACTTGGTTTTAAAAGACTTAGATGAGAGGGCAAAGAGAAATGATTAAGATACTGAACAAGATAAAAGAATATGAAACAATCATTATTCACGGACACAAACGACCAGACGGAGATTGTTACGGTGCACAGTTTGGTCTAAAAGACATTATTAAAAACTCATTTCCCCAAAAGAGGGTTTATGTAGTTGGTGAAGTGTCAGACTTTGTTAGCTTCCTAGGTAATATTGATACAATTGATGATTCAGTATATAACGGAGCGCTATCAATTGTAGTTGATACAGCAGTTGTTAATCGGATTAGTGATAAACGCTATGCATTAGGAAAAGAAATCATTAAAATTGATCACCATATACCAGTAGATGATTACGGCAATATCCGTTGGGTAGACACAAACTTCCCCTCATGTGCACAAATGATTGCGTATTTTTATTCGCAATTCAAAGATGAGTTAAAACTATCATTAACAGGAGCAACAGCCCTTTACACAGGAATTGTTACAGACACGGGAAGATTTCGTTTCCGCGGTGTCTCGCCCTTAACTCATCAAATAGCTGCTCTTTTATTGTCTAAGGGAGTCGATATTGAATATATTGACCTAAAGTTAAGCCAGGAATCACTTAAGACAATTGCCTTAAAGGGTTATATTTATAGCAACTTTGTTCAAAGAGAAGGCTTTGTTTATGTAAAATTAACAAGGGATGTTATTGATAAATACGAAGTATCTGATGAAGAGGCTGCAGCAACCGTCAACTTATTATCAGGAATTGAAGGTTTTCCGGTTTGGGCGTTGTTTATTGAATATCCCAATGAAATTAGAATTCGGCTTCGTTCATCAGGACCAAACATTGATAAACTCGCCAATCAATATGAAGGTGGCGGACATGCCAAGGCGTCTGGTGCAAGACTATCTTCATGGGATGAACTGCCAAACTTTATTAAAGATGCAGAAGAACTTGTCAAGAACTATGAATCACTGTGAAAGAATCATTACAGACAAACCGCTTAGATTGCTTCATGAAATTGAAAGAAGTCTAATAACCACTTATCGGAAAGATATCTTTAAACCTTTTGTTAAAGCCATTAACGAGTATTTATTAATTGAGCCCGGAGATAAGATTGCAGTCGCAATCTCGGGTGGAAAAGACAGTTTGATTTTAGCAAAGCTATTACAGGAGTTAAAAAGACATAATAAGATCCCTTTTGAATTGAAATTCATCAGTATGGATCCCGGTTTTCTAAATGAAAATAGAGTGGCATTGGAAAAAAATTGTCAATCTCTAAATATCCCAATTGAAATCAAGGAATCTAACATCTTTAGGGTCATTGAGAAAATAGCAAAAGAGCAGCCCTGTTATATGTGCGCAAGAATGCGCAGAGGTTTTCTTTACAAACATGCCCAAGACTTAGGCTGTAATAAATTGGCACTAGGACATCATTTTGACGATGTAATCGAAACAACACTTCTAAGCATGTTCTATAACGGTCAGTTTAAAACAATGGTTCCTAAACTTCATGCAGAAAACTTTGAGGGCTTAGAATTGATAAGACCATTATTGCTTGTTAAAGAAAAAGACATAATTCGTTGGGTTAAATACGCGGGCATTAATGCAATGAATTGTGGTTGTACAGTTACAGCAGAGAAAACAGCGTCAAAAAGAAGAGAAGTAAAAGAATTGATCAAAACATTGAAAAAACTTAATCCTGATATTGATCAGGCAATTTTCACATCAGCAACCAATGTTAACATTGATGCGATCTTAGGGTATTATCAAGGTGAGAATAAGATTCATTTTAATGATTTATATAAAGAGAGGAAAAATAAATGAGAGAACTAATTTTAGATTTTAATTTAGACTGGATGGATATTGCAGTTAAAATATTTCTACCACTTACCATTACTTTCATTGTTGCAGGCATCATCGGTCTAGAAAGACAAAATGTTGGTAAAGCAGCTGGAGTTTCTTCGCACATTTTAGTGGCGATGGGAAGTGCTGGGATCGCAATTATGCAGCGTTTAATGTTTGAATACCATTTAAGTCTAGGCTTGGATGTAGATGGACAGAGAATCATTGCTCAGGTTGTAACTGGTATCGGTTTTGTTGGTGCAGGTGTCATCATTAAAGATCAAAGCAGTGACACGATTAAAGGCATTACTACCGCAGCGACAATTTGGTCAACGGCAATGGTTGGCTTAATTCTTGGTAGCGGCTATATTTTGGTTGGAACGATCATTGGTCTCTTTCTAGTAATTTTTGTCCTTGCAAGAGATTTTACAAGAGGATTTAACCCATTTAAACCACCAGCACACGGTGAAAGAGAAGCGGAAGATCATCATTAACAATGAACACTGATACAATTGCCGCAATTTCAACAGCATATGGGACAGCAGGAATTTCTGTAATTCGTGTTTCTGGACCAGAAGCTATTACAAAAATTAATCAAATCTTTAAAGGTAAGGACTTAACCGGAGTTTCATCACATACAATTCATTATGGTCACTTACGCGACAAAAAAAACACAATAATCGATGAGGTTATGGTGTCTGTTTTACGTGCGCCTAAAAGTTTTACCACAGAAGACATGGTTGAAATCTCAACTCATGGCGGTATTTTGATTACCCAAAAAGCATTAGAGGTAATTCTTGATCAAGGAATTAGGCTTGCAAATCCGGGTGAATTTAGCGAAAGAGCATATCTTAACGGTAGAATTGATTTAGTTGAAGCTGATTCGATTATGGATTTAATCCATGCAAAAAATGAAAAGGCAATTGAAGTTGCTAATCTAGGAATTCAAAAGCATACTTCACAACTGATTAAGGATCTAAGGTCAAAGCTATTGACGTTAATTGCGAAAATAGAAGTCAATATCGACTATCCTGAATACGATGAAGCTGAAGTGATGACTAAAGAAATCATTAAGCCGGAAGTTGAAGATTTGCTTAAAGAGATGGAAATCATTCTAAAGGAATCATATAAGACACAACTGATTACACAAGGTGTTAAAACAGCGATCATCGGTCGACCAAACGTTGGCAAAAGCAGTTTATTGAATGCTTTATTAAATGAAGAAAAAGCGATTGTCACCGATATTGCAGGCACGACAAGAGATTTAGTGGAAGCAACAATTCATATTGGTGGAATAATGTTAAACTTAATGGACACCGCCGGTATTCGTACAACCGATGACTTTGTTGAAAAAATCGGTGTGGAACGATCCGTTAAGGCATTGAATGAAGCTGAGTTAGTTTTATTAGTTTTAGATCAAAGCGATGAATTAACCGATGAAGATTTTAAACTAATCGAAATGACAAAACATAAAAGCAGAATTATCATTGGTAATAAATCTGATTTGCCAACACGCCTAAAGTTAGAACATGTTCTACCTGTTTCAAGCCGTTATAAGAAAGGCTTAAAAGATTTAGAAAAGGAAATCTTTAAAATCTTATCTTTGGAAGACTTGGAAAAGCGAAACTATCATTACTTAGCAAACGCAAGACACATTCAGAAGGTAAAAGAAGCCAAACAGGCTCTAAGCGCTGTTTTAGCAAGCATTGAACAAGCGATGTCAGTTGATATACTTGCGATTGATTTAAATCGAAGCTGGCAGCTGTTGGGAGAAATATTAGGCGAATATTTCCAGGAAGATTTGTTAAACGAATTGTTCTCTAAGTTTTGTTTGGGCAAGTAAAAAACCAACACTTAAAAACACTTAAATATGATATAATAATAACGAATAAGAAAGCGGGGAAGACGATGAGCTATATTGCATTATACCGTGCCTATCGACCAAAATCATTTGACGAGGCAGTCGGACAAAGAGTTATAATTCAAACCTTAAAAAATGCAGTAATGCATCATAAAATCGGCCACGCCTATTTGTTTAGCGGACCTAGAGGAACCGGAAAAACAAGCTTAGCAAAAATCTTTGCTAAAGCTGTTAACTGTTTGAATCCGATTGAAGGTAATCCGTGTAACACTTGTTCAATGTGTCAGGGAATCGATTCAAATGACATCGCTGATGTCATTGAAATTGATGCTGCATCAAATAATGGTGTCGATGAGATTCGGGAATTAAGAGACAAAGTAAAATATATGCCAAGCGCGGGAAAGTACAAGGTTTATATTATAGATGAAGTTCATATGCTAACAACAGGGGCGTTTAACGCTTTGTTGAAAACATTGGAAGAACCACCCAAACATGTCATCTTTATTTTAGCGACAACCGAAGTTTACAAAATACCAGCCACAATTCTTTCACGTTGTCAACGGTTTGATTATAAAAATATTGATGTTGAAGATATGTTGGAAAAACTAACCGAAATTGTTGAAAAAGAAAAGATTAAGATTGACAAAACGGCCATTTTAGCGATTGCTGAAAGTGCTGAAGGTGGCTTAAGAGACGCAATTTCCCTTTTAGACCAGACCGTCTCTTATGCAAAAGACAAAATTACTGAAGAGGATGTTTATCAAGTTTCTGGCCATGTTTCTAAACGATCACTGGCAGATATTCTAGAAGCTCTACTAAACAAAGAAATTGGTCAAGCGATGAAGATATTAAACGAATTACTAAATTTAGGAAAAGAGATTCCTAGAATAGTCAATGATTTGATCTTATCGCTACGTGATATTCTGTTGGAAAAAACAACCATAGTCGAACAACCAAAATTTGAAAAGATCGCCAATCAAGTTTCAATTGATAAGGTTTACTTCTTCTTAGAGGTTTTAAAACAGTTACAGCAAGATATTAAATGGACGCACCAAAAAAGAGCTTATATTGAATTAGCTTTAATTAAGATGGTTGAGCATCAATCAATTAAGACAATTGATCATGAAGCAAGCATCCTCGATTTAAAACAAACCGTCCTAGAACTTAGAAAAGCAATTGAAACTAGACCAGCACCACAGGAAAAAGTTCAAAAACAGACTAAAAAGACTTTGGTTACGGTTAAGGATGTTGAGCAAATCTTACACAATGGTGATAAGGATAAAAAAGAACTGTTAAAAAATTCCTGGTCCCATTTAGCAAATTATCCTAAAAAACATTTAAAGATGACTGCGTATTTGTTATCACAGGCTGAGTTGGAAGCAATTTCATCCGAAATGTTGCTGGTTTATGATGATTTAGTTTTATGCAAGAAAATAATGGATCCAGATATTAAAGATGAGGTATTGCAGATCATTAACAGTAAAAATCATCTAATTGATGGTTATATCGCGATCCAAAGATCAGATTGGGAAAGATTAAAAGAAGCTTACATTAAAGGTTTTACTAAAGGTGAAAAGAAACCTAAGTTACCCCAAATTGATTTAAACTTATACTTAGATGAAAATAAGCAAGAAGAAGAACCTGATCACCTTCGTTTAGCAAAAGAATATTTTGGTGTTGATAAAGTTACAATAAAGGAGTGAGGAATATGAATCCAAATATGTTGAATAAATTAAAGAAAATGCAAAAGCAAATGATGGATGCACAGGAAAGTTTGGAAAGAAAAGAGTTTTTCGGTAAAGCAAGCGGTGTAACGGTCATTATGCAAGGAACAAAACAGGTTATCGATGTTCAGATCAATCCAGAAATGGTTGAAGAACTTGAATTACTACAAGACTCAGTTTTACTAGCTGTTAATGACGCACTTCGTCAAATTGATAAAGAAACAGAAGAAACAATGGGTCAATTTAGCGCCGGCATGGGCGGGTTTGGGTTTTAATGTATCCCGAGATCTTAAAAAAACTGATGCTTGATCTGCAGAAACTACCAGGCATTGGTGAAAAAACTGCCGAGCGATTAGCACTTCATCTTTTGACACAATCAAAAAATGAAGATGTTTTGGCTTTTTCAGAACATTTGGCGAAAGTTAAATCAGAAATTATCTTTTGTCCTGTCTGTCATATGATCACAGATCAATCACCATGCTCAATTTGCAGTAATCCGCAAAGAGATCACGAAACAATGATGATTGTTGCTGACGCGAAAGATGTCTTTTCACTTGAGAAAATGCAAACCTATCACGGGGTATATCACGTCTTAGGCGGTTTAATTGATTTTTCAAGAGGAATGACAGAACAGGATTTAAATATCAATTCACTCTTAGATCGCGCCCCCAAGATGAAGGAATGCATTATCGCAACCAATAGTACGGTTGAAGGCGAAATGACAGCTAAATTTTTAAAAACAATTCTAAACGACTATGATTTAACAATAACTCGTTTAGCGTATGGCATACCTGTCGGCTCAGACTTAAAGTATGCTGATGAACAAACTTTAAGCAAAGCGGTCGAAAATAGACAAAAATATTAAAAAAAGGAGAAAACCAAATGTTAGAAACAGTTAAAAATTTTATTCTACGGATATTAGGCAGTCTGGATGGTTTTATTGGTGGTATTTTTAAAATAGACCAAAATTTCTTTGATCTATACACGAAGTATGTTGTACCCCTACCTGAAGTTGTAAAAGTTTTAGGTGTTGTGTTTTTAGCAATCGTAATTGTTTTAGGGGTTATCTCATTTGTTAAAAAACTATTCAAGTTGTTTCTTGTTTTAGCGATCATCTTAGTGATTGTCTTTGTTTTAACACGGCTATAACACAAAAACACTTGCAATATGAAGGTTATTGCGATACAATAGATACGGTTTTTTAGGAGGCATAAATGAGCAATAAATTAAGCAAACTTGCAATGCGTGATGTTGCAGAGGTTTTGTTAAAAGAAAATAAGGATCCAATGAGCATTCATGACTTACTTCAAAAGGTTGCTAAAGTAAAAGGCATTGAAGAAGATGACGTCGATAGACTGACACAACTTTACTTGGACATTACCCAGAGTGCAAAGTTTGTTTATTGCGGAGATGATCTTTGGGATTTAAAGGAACGCAATTTAGAGATGTGGGATAAAGATGGCTATGCCTTCGTTCAAGCTGAGGCAGAAGCAATCGAAGAAGACGAAGATGAAGAGGATTTAGACTTCACTGAATTTACTCTACCAGAAGAAGATGAAGAAAAGCCTGTTGTTGATGATGATGAGGATATTGAACCAGATATCGATGAAGAGGAATTAGAAGACGAAAAAGAGTACATAAAAGTTGAATTACCACTTAAGTCAACCGATGATGACGATGATGACGATGATGAAATTGAGATTTTTGACGAAGAAGATTACGATGAAATCATGGACGACTATGAAGATATGTACGATGACGAATAAGAAAAATATCGATAATAAGAGGTTGTATGTTTTTTAAAGTTTTGTTATAATAAAAAAGGGCACACTAAGTCTCCCATAGAGGGAGACTTTTTTGTTAAACTAGGAGGATTTTTTATGACTAAGTATATATTTGTAACCGGTGGCGTAGTATCAAGCATTGGTAAGGGAATTACTGCATCTGCAATCGGCCAGCTTTTAAAATTAAGGGGTTTAAAAGTTTACATGCAAAAATTTGATCCATACATCAATGTTGATCCAGGCACAATGAGTCCATATCAGCATGGCGAAGTTTTTGTGACCGATGATGGTGCTGAGACGGATTTGGATTTAGGACATTATGAGCGTTTCATTGATGAAAATCTAAGTAAACAATCAAGTATCACAACAGGAAAAATCTATCAATCAGTAATCAAAAAGGAACGAAGAGGCGATTATGAAGGAGGAACTGTCCAAGTTATTCCTCATATTACAGATGAAATAAAAAAGAAATTGATTGATGTTACAAAGCATACTAATCCTGATGTTGTAATAACCGAGATTGGTGGTACGGTCGGTGATATTGAATCACTTCCTTTTTTAGAAGCGATTAGACAAGCCAGACGTGATTTTGGTTATGAAAACACAATGTATATTCACCACACATTACTACCATACTTAAAAGCAGCAAACGAGATCAAAACAAAGCCAACCCAACACAGCGTAAAAGAATTAATGAGTTTAGGTATTCATCCTGACGTAATTGTCTTAAGAAGTGAGGTTGAAGTTCCTAAAAGCGTTAAAGAGAAAATCGCTTTGTTCTGCGATGTTAAAGAGGATGCGGTCTTTGAATCCTTAGATGTGGATGTGTTATATGAAATAATCATTAACCTTCATCAACAAAAAATTGACGACACTATCTTAGCTCATTTCAAATTTAAGGATAGACCAGCTGCTGATTTAAGCAAATGGAAACACTTTATTAATTTGATTAAGCAAGCAACCAAAGAATTAAAGATCGGTTTAGTTGGCAAATATGTTAGTTTAAATGACGCATACTTATCAGTAAGTGAAGCGTTAAAGCACGCAGGTTATCATCAAAATCATAAAATTAGTCTTAAATGGATTGATGCTGAAAAAGTTGATTTAAATAATGTAAAATCATTTTTATCAGATTGTGATGGTGTTTTAGTTCCGGGTGGCTTTGGTAAAAGAGCAACCCAAGGAAAATTAGCTGCAATCACATATGCAAGAGAAAACAATGTTCCATTTTTTGGTATTTGTTATGGGATGCAATTAGCTGCAATCGAATATGCAAAAAATGTTTTGCGAATTAAAGATGCTAATTCAACTGAAATTGACCCTAATACAAAAAATCCAATCATCTCACTTCAACGTGGCCGAAATTCAATTGAAGATTTAGGCGGAACATTAAGATTGGGTCTTTATGATTGTGAAGTTAAAGAAAACACAAAGGCGTATGCTGCATATCAAGAAAAGCATATTAAAGAAAGACATCGTCATCGTTATGAATTTAACAATAAATATTTGGAATTGTTTGAACATAGTCAAATGTGTGTTTCTGGTTTTAACAGTGAAAACCAATTAGTTGAAATGATTGAGTTAAAAGATCATCCTTGGTTTGTTGCTGTTCAGTTTCATCCGGAGTTTTTATCAAGACCACTTAGACCACATCCGTTATTCAAGGATTTTATCTTTGCTTCAATTAAACAAAAAGAAGAAAGCAAATAGGTCTTTGATTTGAGAAAATTGTCAAACAGGAGTATAATAAATTGAATCATTTTTTCTAAAGGAGGAAAAAATAT
>JBAYPP010000004.1:0-23065 GCA_041677585.1 Acholeplasmataceae bacterium | reverse complement strand
TCAACGTGTGCATAGTGACGTGCTTCTGTTTCGTATTCAACGTGTGCTGTATTAATCGTAATACCACGTTCTTTTTCTTCTGGTGCGCTATCAATTGATGCATAATCTTTAATTTGTGCCAAGCCTTTCATAGACAAGACCTTTGTAATTGCAGCTGTTAATGTTGTTTTACCATGGTCAACGTGTCCAATTGTTCCAATATTAACGTGTGGTTTTGTTCTTTCGAATTTTTGTTTTGCCATTTCTATATTTCCTCCTAATTATTTTCGTTTTTTTTATTTGATAATATTCATTATTATTGTATATTAAAATACCTTAATTTGCAAGCGGATTAATTTGCTCCGCGTTTTTTCATAATTTCTTCCATAATGGACTTAGGACAACGATCATAGTGTGAAAATTGCATCATGAAAGTCGCACGGCCTTGGCTGTTTGAACGAAGTGCTGTCGCATAGCCAAACATCTCTGCTAGTGGTACCAATGCACGAATAGCAACTGCATTACCGCGCCCTTCTTGGCTTTCCAATCGACCTCTTCTAGAGGTGATATCACCAATAACGTTACCAACATATTCATTTGGTGAAACAACTTCAACATCCATAATTGGTTCCAATAAAATCGGATTTGCTTTTGTTTTCGTTTCTTTTAGTGCCATTGAGGCAGCAATCTTAAATGCCATTTCAGAAGAGTCAACTTCATGGTATGATCCAAAAATCAAAGTTGCTTTAAGATCAATTACTGGATAACCGGCAATAATTCCGTTTGGTAAAGCTTCCTCAATTCCTTTTTGGACTGCAGGAATATATTCACGCGGAATAACTCCACCAACAATCTTATCAACAAATTGAAAGCCTTTGCCGGGATTTGGTTCAAATTTAATTTGAACATGTCCATATTGTCCTCTCCCGCCTGATTGACGAATGAATCTACTTTCAATTTCAGCATCTGATGAAATCGTTTCACGGTATGAAACCTGCGGTTTGGCAACGTTTGCTTCCACTTTAAATTCACGACGCATCCGGTCAACAATAATTTCTAAATGGAGTTCCCCCATTCCAGCGATAATTGTTTGTCCCGTTTCCGAATCAGTAAATGTTTTAAAGGTTGGATCTTCTTCAGCAAGCTTCGTTAAGGCAATGCCCATCCGGTCTTGGTCCTGTTTTGTTTTTGGTTCAATTGCAACATTAATCACCGGCTCAGGGAAGTTCATTGACTCTAAAATGATGTCGTCTCTTTCTGAAGCAAGTGTATCACCGGTTGTTGTTTCTTTCAAACCGACTACTGCAGCAATATCGCCTGCCAATACTTCTTGAATTTCTTCCCTGTGATTAGCGTGCATTTGCAAAATCCGACCAAAACGTTCTCTTTTACCTTTTGTAGTATTTAAAACGTATGATCCTGCTTTAATGCTGCCAGAATAGACTCTAAAGAAAGTTAATCGACCAACGTATGGATCCGTCATAACTTTAAATGCTAAAGCTGCCAATGGTTCTTCATCGCTTGGATCTCGTAAAACTTCATCACCATCACTGTTGTGTCCAACAACTGATTCAACATCAGTCGGAGCCGGCAAGTATTCAACGGCTGCATTTAGCATTAATTTTACGCCTTTATTTTTAAAGGCTGTCCCACATAAAACCGGAAAGAATTCAACTCTTAGAGTTGCATTACGAATAACTTTTTTGATTAAATCAACTGGAATTTCTTTTTTGTCCAAATATAAATCCATAAGTTCATCATCAAAATCGGCTAATGTTTCAAGTAACTCAATTCTTTTTTGTTCGACAATTTTAACTAGATGATCGGGAATTGAAATTTCTGTTGTTGTTTCATCGGCATCGCCTTTATATTCATAAGCTTTTAATGTGATAACATCGATGATTCCTCTAAAATCTGACTCTGAGCCAATTGGCCATTGAATAGGTACTGCTGTTACACCTAAACGACTGTGCATCGTTTTAATAGAGTATGCAAAATCAGCACCAATTTTATCCATTTTGTTAACAAATACAATTCTTGGTACTTTGTATTCGGTGGCTTGTCTCCAAACAGTTTCTGTTTGTGGTTCAACCCCAGCCTGTGCGTCTAGGACAGTGATTGCGCCATCTAATACTCTAAGTGATCTAGATACTTCAACCGTGAAGTCGACATGGCCTGGTGTATCAATGATGTTAACTTTGTGGTCCATCCAAAAAGCAGTCGTAGCTGCTGAAGTAATGGTAATTCCACGTTCTTGCTCTTGTACCATCCAGTCCATAGTTGCAGAACCATCGTGAGTTTCACCAGTTTTATGAATTTTACCAGTATGGTATAAAATTCTTTCTGTAGTTGTCGTTTTGCCCGCGTCAATATGAGCCATGATGCCGATATTACGCGTTTTTTCTAATGGGAATACACGAGGCATAGTTTAATCTCCTTCTTACCAGCGATAGTGAGCAAACGCTTTATTTGCTTCAGCCATACGGTGGACGTCTTCGCGTTTCTTCACTGCTGCACCTAAACCTTGAGAGGCGTCAATGATTTCTTTCGCTAATCTTTCTTCCATTGTTTTTTCATGTCTAAGACGGGAATATTGAATTAACCATCTCAGTCCTAATGTTTGTTTTCTTGATGCTCTAACTTCAACAGGTACTTGGTAGTTTTGACCACCAATACGACGTGAGCGCACTTCGATTATTGGCATAATATTGTTGAGTGCTTCATTAAAAACATCAATTGCTTCGCGTCCGGTTGCTTCCTTAACGCGATTAAATGCTCCATATAAAATACTTTGCGCAGTTCCTTTTTTACCGTCTAACATAATTGTATTAACAATACGTGTTACTAATTTTGATTGGTAAATTGGATCAGGCAAGACATCACGTTTTACGATATGTCCTTTACGTGGCATTATGTTCACCTTCTTCCTTTAATTTCTTGATTTTTTATTTTTTAGGTCTTTTTGCTCCATATTTGGAACGAGATTGTTTGCGGTTAGCAACTCCGGTAGTATCCAAAGTTCCACGAACAATATGATAACGAACACCTGGTAAGTCCTTTACACGACCACCGCGAATAAGAACCACACTGTGCTCTTGAAGTGAGTGTCCAATTCCAGGAATGTAAGCCGTTACTTCTGTACCGTTACTTAAGCGAACACGTGCGTATTTACGTAAAGCTGAGTTAGGTTTTTTAGGTGTCATTGTTGTAACACGCGTACAAACGCCACGTTTTTGTGGTGAATTATAGTCTCTTTCTTCTTTTAGAAGACTATTATATCCATACCCTAATGCAGGCGATTTTGATTTGTATTTTTTGTCCGTTCTTCCCTTTTTTACAAGCTGCGATATTGTTGGCATATTTCTTTCTCCTTTCTTTACACATACCCATGTGTTTCATTTTTGTTTTGAAAATAATGTTTTAGGCTTAATAGAGCCGAAAACATCATTGAATAAGCGTCTTATTTTACGCAACGTTATTATTATATATTTTTTTTAATCAATTGTCAATTTATATCGCTGTTTTTTTAAAAAATACGTTTTTAAAAAATATTGAAAATAAATCATGAATTACACGCTTGTGATTTTATAACCCTAATCTTCTTTTTTGGTTAGTTTTTCTTTGGCAATGACGGTTTCGACTAAATTTAAACTAATTCCACCAACTGCATTACCTAATAATGCACCAATAATAAGAACAATAGCATCCCAAGTAAAAATCCCTGAGACTCCCATATAAAATAAATTAGCGATACTGTGTTCAAAACCAGCTAGGATGAAAATAACGACTGCGAAAATAATAATCAAAATTCTCGCAATTGAATCCTGAACACGTTTATATGAATCAACAGCTACATACATTAAAAAGCCACAGAAAATAGCTAAGACAAAAATCTGAAAAAAACCTTTTTCAATTTTAGTCGAAAAAATATTTTCGGCATTTATCAATACGTGTTGAAACCCGATGAGACGGTATAATAATCCGGTTCCGACTGTTCCAACGATATTTCCGGCTAATGCAATCCCCATCATCTTTAGATAACCTTTTTCATACGGTAGTATATAACCGATTTTACCTGTATACAGATATAGGTTTTTTACGACAATCGTAACTAAGGCGAAACTAAATAAAACTGCTCCTAAGACCGGATTTGAAACCGACAAATAAATTATGCCTGCAATACCCACATATAGTCCTGCTGTGATGGCTTTGATGAAAACATTCTGATGCACTGCTAAATTCTCCTACTTTCTCTTCTTGCTGTATTTATTTATTTTTTTCTTTCTTAAAGGCATAAATAAGGCCTATTGCCCAGTTTACAAATCGTTCTGGTAGTAGTCTTTTTAAAAAGACAAACACTTTATATTTAACGCCTATTGTTTTTACTAAAGGCATTTTTTCCTTAACTCCTAAACGATAAATGATTTTGGCAGCATACTCAACGGTCATGCCGTTTTGTTCATCTTTTTCCATTACTGCTAAAGATTTTTCAATTCTTGCTTGATATTCTGGATCAAGTGATTCATTTTTACGTCTGTTCTTTGTGAAATTTGTTTTAATATCACCCGGCAAAACCGTACAAACTTGAATCTTAAATGGTGCTATTTCATTAGCTAAAGCATCCGAAAAAGCCTTGACGGCTGCTTTAGAACTGCTATAAAATGCTTGAAACGGAATTGACATTGATCCAGCAACTGAACCAATATTGATAATTTTTCCCGCTTTATTTTTTCTTAAATACGGAAGTCCTGCTTTTGTTGATAGGAAAACCCCCATAAAGTTAACATCAAACAATCTTTGTGCATCTTCGATTTTTGTTTCTTCAATACTTCCTGAAATACCCATACCCGCATTATTGATTAAGATATCAAACCGTTCTTCTGTTTCATAAATCTCTTTATAAACCTTTAACAATGATTCATAATCCGTAACATCAGCTTGAAGACTAATAATCCTCTCTTCCTCAAAGGAAGTTCTGGAAACACCATATACCTTAAACCCATTATGTGCGTAATACTTAGCTACAGCTAAACCAATACCTGATGAAGCTCCGGTTACGACAACAACTTTCATTTTATTCATTGATATGTTCTAACTCTTTTAATGTTTCAACGATTTTTTCCATCGCTTCATCCATTAGTTCTTCTGTATGGGTTGCCATATAGCTTGTTCGAATCAAACATTCGCCAACTGGTGTTGCTGGAGGTAAGACCGGGTTTACGTAAACACCTTTTTCAAATAATGCATTGCATGCCAAAATTGTTCTTAGTGGCATAAACGTCACAATCGGAATAATCGGTGTTTTTGAATCCTTTATTTTAAGACCCCGAGCTTTTAGTCCTTGACGCATATACTCAGATATGTCATGCAATCTTTGAACACGTTCAGGTTCTTTCTTCAATATTCTCAAAGCGGCCAACGCTGCAGCTGTATTTGCTGGTGAGATGGCAGCTGAAAAAATATAAGGGCGTGAATTATGGCGAATATAATCAACTACATCCGCTTCGGCAGCCATATAACCACCTAAGCTAGCCAATGATTTCGAAAAGGTTCCCATAATGATATCAACATCTTTTTCAAGATTAAAATGTTCTGCCGTCCCCCGGCCGTTAGCTCCTAAAACACCAAAGCCATGCGCATCATCAATCATTGTTCTGGCACCATATTTTTTGGCCAAGCGAACAATTTCCGGTAAATTGGCAATATCACCACTCATTGAAAAAACACCATCAGTAATGATCAGTTTTCCTTTGTTTGGATCAGCTTTTGCTAATTTTTTTTCTAAGTCTTCCATATCATTGTGTTCATAACGAACCATTTCAGCATAACTTAAACGAATGCCGTCATAAATGCTTGCGTGATTTTCTTTGTCAGAAAATACGATGTCATTTCTACCGGCCAAACCTGCGATGATACCTAAATTACTTTGAAAACCCGTACTAAAAATAGTAGCGTCTTCTTTATTTAAAAACTCCGCCAGTTCTTTTTCAAGTTCTTTATGTAAATCAAGCGTACCGTTTAAAAATCTTGATCCCGAAACTCCGGTTCCATATTTTTTTGTTGCGTCTAGCGATGCTTGAATAACATCAGGATGTGAAGTTAACCCTAAATAGTTATTTGATCCGATCATAATAACTTGTCTGTTTTCCATTGTAACGACAACATCTTGCTTTGTTGTCAGTTCATGGAAATATGGGTAGTATCCACCTTCACGTGCTTTTTTGGCGGCATCATATGTATAACACTTTTTAAATATGTCCATTTCTATCCTCTTTTCGCAAAACCATTTTGGTTTAACTTGTTAAATTTTAAACTGCTGCTTGAAAAATAAATTACATGCAGCATTTTTATTGTATCATGTTTTATTGTTTTTGCATCTTTTTTAATGCGGACATATTAAGATAGATTTTTATATGCTCTTGCAATTCTCGCTGCTAATCTTGCGTTGTTATAGACAAGCTCTAAATTTGCCTGTAAGCTTTTTCCTTTGGTTTTATTTTTAATTGTTTCTAATAAAAACGGCGTAACATCTTTACCTGAAATTGCTTTTTCTTTTGCTTCAGCTAACGCATTTTGAATCTGTTCTTCAATTTCATCAAAGTCAAGTGACGCTTCACTTGGAATTGGATTAGCAACGACGACACCGCCCTTTAAACCAAAGCGCCATTTTGCCATTAGTAGTTTGGCAATATCTTCCGGTGTATCAAGACGATAGTTAATATTCAGGTTACTGGTTTCAGTATAAAAGGCCGGAAGTTTATTTGTTTGATAGCCAATTACCTCGACACCTTTTGTTTCCAAGTACTCAAGCGTCAAAGCTAAATCCAAAATCGCTTTTGCTCCAGCACAAACAACACAAACATTGGCCTCCCCTAATTCTTCTAAGTCTCTTGAAATATCAAATGTTTCTTGTGCACCGCGATGAACACCACCAATTCCACCGGTGGCGAATACTTCAATTTTTGCTTTTTCGGCCACAATCATTGTTCCTGAAACTGTTGTTGCTCCCATTTTCTTTTGCGATAAGACATAACTAAAGTCTTTCTTTCCGACTTTATAAACATCTTTAGCTGTTGCTAATTGTATTAACTCACTTTCGGTTAATCCAACTTTAATCACACCATCAATAATCGCGATGGTTGCTGGTACAGCATTTTCTTCTTTGATGATACCTTCAACTTTTCTGGCCATTTCTAAGTTTTGTGGATAGGGTAGTCCGTGAGAAATGATCGTTGATTCTAATGCCACAATCGGTTTATTTTCCTTAATTGCTTGCTCAACTTCTTTTGAATATACGATGTATTTATTCATAGTTTATACTCCTTTATTATTTCATTAATATAATTTGGTGATAGTTTTTCGGATACAGTATTTTCGCTTAATAAAGCGGAAATAGATGTTGCTGTTGCGGTTTTAATCGGATTTAGATTATTTGCTTTTGCATAAATGATCCCCGCTAGATATGCATCTCCTGCTCCCGTTGCGTTGATTACTTTTAACGAATTGGGTTTTTGATAATTTAAACTGTCTTTTATTGCCATTAAACTCCCCTTACTACCCATTGTAATATATACCTCTTTAACGCCTTGATTAATAAAGTACTCAGCTGGATTTAAATTGTTGTTCGATAAAATCGCTGCTTCATATTCATTCATTTTTAAACCTTTAACCTGCTTTAAATAGGGTTTTAATTTTAAGGCTTTTTTCGTTGAAATCGCGTCAACATAGATGTCTTTTTTTAAACTGAATAGATATGCCAATACATCATCTGCTAAGTTTGTTTCAATCACCAATAGATCCGCTTGGTCAATAATCGTTTGTTGTTTCTTTAAGAAAGCGACATCGATATTATTGATTCCATCTGCATCAAAAACAGCAACATGCAGATCGCGATCTTGATCTAAGATTGCTAAATACGTTGGTGTTTTGGTGATCTTATTATAGACAAATTTGATGCCCTGCTCTGTGCCTTTCTTAGTCAATGCTTTGCCAAACTCATCATTTCCAATCGCGGTTAACAAGGTCGGATTCAGTTTTAAACGAGCCAAATTTTCAGCAATGTTTCTGCCGACACCACCATGTGTTTGAAAAACACTACCAGGATTTGAATCCTTTAAGTTTAGGTTTTGATTTGGATAGGCAATGATATCAATAACACTTGCACCTATTACAACGACATTCATTTGAAACCACCTCTACTTATTTCAACATTTGCTTGGCTAAAAGTCCCTACAATCATTATTATATAATAATATTCGCCAAAGTAAGCGCGAAAAACAAAATAGCTTAAGTTCACAAACTGAGCTTAAGCTATTGTTATAATTACTCTTCTTCGACTTCTTCCTCATAATAAGTATTGCTCATATCATAGTGGAAGGAAGCTTCCTTTAAGATTCCTGTTCCGGCCGGAATTAGTCCGCCAATAATGACGTTTTCTTTTAAGCCGTGCAATTCATCTGTTTTACCTTTAATTGCTGCATCGGTTAGAATTCTTGTTGTTTCCTGAAAAGATGCTGCCGATAAGAATGAATCACTCTTAAGTGCTGCACGGGTAATACCGTATAAGACCGGTCTACCAACTGCTAAACGACCTTTTTCAGCGAATGCTCTACGGTTTGCACGCTTAAACTCAGAGATTGAAACTTCAATACCCGGAATTAAGTCCGTGTCACCTTCAGTAACAACCATTACTCTTCTTAACATTTGACGAATAATCAATTCAATATGCTTGTCGCTAATCTCAACTCCTTGAGCGCGGTATACTTTTTGCACTTCTTCTAAAATGTAGGTCTGTGCAGCTTCAGTGGAAATAGCCCTTAACAGTTCACTTGGGTGGATTGAACCAGTTGTTAATCGTTGCCCTGCTTGAACTGTTGAACCTTTTCTAACGTTTACTTCAACGTTTGGATCAATGACATATTTATACTCTTCATCTTTCGCATCGGTTACGGTTACGATAAAGCCCGCTTGTTGACGTTCAACGGATTTAACCTTACCACTAACTTCACTAATAACCGCTTTACCTTTTGGTTTGCGTACTTCAAATAATTCTTGAATACGCGGTAACCCCTGCGTAATGTCAGAAGCCGAAGCAACTCCGCCGGTGTGGAAAGTTCTCATCGTCAACTGCGTTCCTGGTTCCCCAATTGATTGTGCAGCAACAACACCAACAGCCTCACCAACTTCAACATGCGTATTCGTCGCTAGGTTACGTCCATAACATTTTGAACATACTCCGTTTTCAGAATTACAGGTCAGGTTACTTCTAATCTCAACACCTTTGATTTCCGCATTGATAATATCCTTTGCAATTTCTTCATCAATCAGTTCATTACGATCGACGATAACTTCTTTTGTCTTTGGATTTAATACAGGTCTGCTTGAAAAGCGTCCAACGATCCGGTTGTATAGTGGAACGGTTTCTTTCCCATCACCAGCAATCGCTTCCATATAAATTCCTTGTTCTGTTTTACAATCTTCTTCAACAACGATAACATCTTGGCTGACATCAACAAGTTTTCTTGTTAAATAGCCTGACTCAGCCGTTTTTAAGGCCGTATCCGTTGAACCCTTACGGGCACCATGTGTCGAAATGAAGAATTCTGATACCGTTAATCCCTCTCTAAATGAAGCTCGTACTGGTACTTCAATGACTTCACCCTTAGGGTTGGTCATCAATCCACGCATACCAGCTAATTGTAAGAAGTTTTGAACGCTACCACGCGCACCTGATTCACTCATCATAGCGATGTTATTGTCCTTGGAGAAGTCATTCATCAAGCCTAACTGAATTGCGTTTTTTGCTCTTTCCCATTCTAAAATAACCTGTGTACGACGTTCAGTATCATTTAATAAACCATCTTCATAAAACTCATTGACTTCTTCAATGTTCTTAATTGCGTTATTAATAATTTCTTCTTTTCCTGAATATACGTTAATATCGGAAAATGAAACCGTAATTCCGGCAACTGTTGAATATTTGAATCCTAAATCTTTTAGTCTGTCCAGCATCTTTGAGGTTTCACTAATGTGAAGCTCTTTAAATACTTGCGCAATAATCAATGATAAAAACCGTTTGTCAAATGGCTTTGGAACATCTGAGGTCAAGAATTTATGTACATTAGTTCCTTTTGGCATGAAGTATTTATTTGGCACCTTATCCAATAGATTTGCTTCAGTTGGTTCATTTAGATAGAAGAAGCTTTCCGGCAATATCCGATTAAAGACTAATTTACCATAAGTTGTAATCAAGTAATTGTCCAGTTGATCTTCATTGAATCTCTGCTTGATTGTTCTTGGATCAATTACAATTCTCGTATGAAGGCCAATTTCCTTATGCATGTAAGCCAGTTCAACTTCCTCAAAATTGGAAAAGAAGCGACCTTCATTGCGATGTCTATGCTTATGTTCTTTTAATTTGTTTTCAAAATCACCTAGTTTAGCTAAATCTTCCTGTTGTTCTGGTGATAAATGTAAACTTTTTTCAATTGTTAAATAATAGTTTCCTAAAACCATGTCTTGCGATGGTGTAACTACCGGTTTTCCGTCTTTTGGGTTTAGAATGTTGTTTGAAGCCAGCATTAATAGTCTCGCTTCTGCTTGTGCTTCATTTGACAATGGTACGTGAACAGCCATTTGGTCACCATCAAAGTCAGCGTTGAACGCTGGTGTAACTAATGGATGCAGTCTAATTGCTTTACCATCAATCAATTTAGGTTCAAACGCTTGAATTCCAAGCCGGTGTAATGTTGGCGCACGGTTTAGTAAAACTGGGTGTTCTTTAACGACCTTTTCTAATGCCTGCCATACATCATCATCCATTTTCTCGTATTTACTATTAGCATTTTTCTTGCTGTTTACATCATTGCCGGTTAGTTTTTGAAGTTCCCGTAAAATAAACGGTTTAAACAAAATAACTGCCATTTCGCGTGGAATTCCACATTGATACATCTCCAAGTCCGGACCAACAATGATAACTGAACGTCCTGAATAGTCAACTCGTTTACCAAGTAGGTTTTGTCTAAAACGCCCTTGCTTACCACGTAACATATCAGATAGTGATTTTAAATGTCTATTACGTTCAACTGCTGCTTTTTTACCGCGTTTCGCATTATCAAAAAGAGCATCAACTGCTTCTTGTAGCATCCGTTTTTCGTTTTTAGTAATTAAACGCGGAGCCATTTGTTCCTTTTGCTTTTTAAGACGATTGTTACGGTTTAGAATTCTTCTGTATAAGTCGTTTAAGTCTGTCGTAGCGAAACGACCACCGTCCAACGCAACCATCGGTCTTAAATCTGGTGGTATGACAGGAATTACATCCATGACCATCCACTCAGGTTTATTATCGGAATTATTGAAAGCCTCAACAACTTCAAGACGTTTAATGATTCTTTCTCTTTTTTGCTTCGAGCTCGTTTTTAATTTACGTCTTAGTGATTTGACTTCTTTATCCAAGTCCAAATCTTTTAATAGTTTTTTAACAGCTTCAGCACCGGTTAAGGCTTCGAAACGATTGCCGTATTCTTCAACCAGGTGACTATATTCTTGTTCCGATAGAATCTGTTTTTTGATTAATACTCCTGCTGTACCCGGATCAGTTACGATATAAGAAGCATGATAAACAACTTCCTCTAGTGCTTTCGCCTTAATACCCAAAAGTATTGCCAAGCGTGAAGGTGAATTCTTTAAGTACCATGTATGAACAATTGGTGCTTCTAATTCAATATGGCCCATTCTTTCACGTCTAACTTTTGATTCGGTAATTTCAATTCCACATTTTTGACATACTTGCCCTTTATTACCGCTTTGTTTTTTACCACAAGCACATTGATAATCGCGCGTAGGTCCAAAAATGCGTTCACAGAACAGACCACCCTCTTCTGGTTTTGAAGTTCTGTAGTTAATTGTTTCATGTGTTCTAACTTCACCATATGACCATTGTCTTATTTCTTCTGGTGAAGCAATTCTAATTTTTAAGTGACTATATGTTCTGCTACCATAGCCCTTACGGATCGGTTGAACTTGTTTTCCTATTCTTTCAGTTAGATCAATATCTTCCAATTCATCGACAATTAAATTCTCAGAGACAAATGCTTGTTCATGCTGAACATGTTCCTTTAATGCATCAAAGCCATAGAATTCCAATATTTCATTAATTTCTTGTCTTAAGATTGCATCATTTTCAAACAAATGATATAAAGCATGACGATCATAATCGATAAACTGCTTTAAATCGTTAATGTTTGCCTTTTTTAAGATTGTAATAACTTCATCAGAAAAATTTAAGTTTTCTAAGCTGCGAGGTAAGGAATAACGTCTTAAAACAGTTTTGATTTCATCAAAAGAGTCTACTAATAGATTTCTTAATTCCTTAATTGTAAATGTATTAAAATCTTCTAATGTATCAATACCTGAGAGTTTTAAAGCGGTAAACGCTTTTTCTGATAACGATAATTTTGTAACATCCAATGATAGTTTTTCTTTAACCATTAACGAAATCCTCCTCTCATTTTAGGTGGTTGATTGTCAACAAGTGATTTTCCGGCTTCGTTTTCGCCTGTATTTGCGTCAATTAATTCAACGTATAAACCTAAAGCCTGTAACTCTCTTGTCAATACTCTAAATGACTCTGGAATGCTTGCTTGTGGAACTGGTTTGTCATGCGTAATTGCACTATAAACCTTGTTTCTTCCAAGCATGTCATCTGATTTAACAGTTAACATTTCTTGCAAGGTATGTGCAGCGCCGTATGCATATAGAGCCCATACTTCCATCTCACCAAATCTTTGTCCACCGTTTTGAGCCTTACCACCCATTGGCTGTTGTGTAACCAATGTGTATGGTCCAACACTTCTAGCGTGAAGCTTATCATCAACCATGTGTGATAATTTAATCATATACATCACACCAACTGAAATTCTGTTATCATATGGCTCGCCTGTACGACCATCATATAAAACAGTTTTTCCGTCTGGATCAATTCCGGATTCAGCCATAATCTCCTTTAAATCATTGTCATCAACACCATCAAAAACAGGTGTTGCAACTTTAACATTTAAATTTTTAGCTGCGATACCTAAATGAATTTCTAAAATCTGTCCGATATTCATTCTTGATGGCACCCCCAGTGGATTCAACATAATATCTACTGGTGTTCCATCAGCCATGTATGGCATATCTTCTCTTGGTAATATTTTTGAAATAACGCCTTTATTGCCATGACGTCCGGCCATTTTGTCGCCTTCGCTAATTTTACGTTTTTTCGCTACGTAAACACGAATCGATTCGTTGACACCACTTGGTAGAGGATCTCCGTTTTTCTTTGAGAAGTAACGAATGCTTTGGACTACTCCTCCTCCACCATGTGGAACACGTAAAGATGAATCACGGTATTCGCGTGACTTTTCACCTAAAACGGCATGGATTAGTTTTTCGGCTGGATTTGGTTCAAAAACACCTTTTGGTGTAATCTTACCAACTAAAATATCGCCTTCCCTAACTTCAGAACCAATAACGACGATTCCGTTTTCATCTAAGTTTTTTAAGGCTTCATAACCAGCGTTTGGCACTTCACGTGTAATCTCTTCGCGGCCAGACCCGGTTTTTAGTTCTCTTGTTTCAACTTGGTATTCATCAATGTGAACAGATGTATAAATATCATCTTTGACTAAGTCCTCACTCATGATAATCGCATCTTCATAGTTGTAGCCTTCCCAAGTCATAAACGCAACAGTAACGTTACGTCCAAGTGCCAATTCACCTTGACTTGTTGATGGACCATCAGCGATAATGTCTCCGGCTTCAACGAATTCACCAGCTGCAACAATTGGTTTTTGTAAAATACAAGTATCCTGGTTTGAACGGAAGAAACGAATCAAGTCATACGTTTCGCTTTCGCTTAACCCATAATCGTTTAGCTTTTGAGCTTGCTCGTATGTAAATGGTTTATCTGGCTCATACAAGACTTGATTGCCGACCATTACTTTAGTTTCCGGTGCTGCAGTAATTGTAATTTTTGTACTATCGGCATAAGTTACATAACCCGCAATAGCTGATACAACAACACTGCCTGAATCTTTTGCTGCACGATGTTCAATTCCTGTTCCAACAATTGGTGATTCAGTCTGTAGTAGGGGAACGGCTTGGCGTTGCATGTTTGCACCCATTAGTGCCCTTGAAGCGTCATCATGTTCTAAGAACGGGATTGTTGCTGTTGCAACCGAAACGATTTGTTTAGGTGAAACGTCCATAAAGGTAACTTCTGTTACATCAAACATTTCTGTTTCGCCACGGTGACGACCAATTACTTTTTCTTCAATAAAACGATCTTTTTCATCTAATAGAGAAGCTGCTGAAGCGATAACTTCACCATATTCTTCATCTGCTGTTAAATATTTAAATTCTTGAGTAACAACTGGATTTTCACCAGTGTTATCAACAATTAAAAACGGCGTTTGAATGAACCCATATTGATCCACCTTAGCATATGTAGCTAATGAACTAATTAAACCAATTGAAGGACCTTCAGGCGTTTCAATCGGACAGATTCTGCCGTAATGCGAGTTATGAACGTCTCTTACTTCAACGCCGGCACGATCCCGGGCAAGTCCACCCGTACCTAATGCCGATACTCTTCTTTTTTGAGTTAACTCAGCTAATGGGTTAATTTGATCCATGAACTGTGATAGCTGTGAGCTGCCAAAAAACGTTTTGATTGCGCCAGCAAGTGGCGTCATATTAATAATGTTTGATGGTGTAGCATCAACAAATGTCGTGGTTGACATTTTATCTTTAATATTTTTTTCTGCTCTTGCAAGACCAATTCTAAACTGGTTTTTCAATAATTCACCGATTAAACGTAAACGACGATTACCTAAATGGTCAATATCGTCTGTTTGGCCTAAACCATCATAAAGATTTAAGTAGTAGCTAATGCTGGCTACGATATCTGAAAGTGTGATGTGTTTTTTATCTTCCCTTTGATCGTTGCCGATTACTTTGATTGTTGATATTTTGTCTGTATCTTCATCTTTAACAGTTACTTCTAGCATTTCAACTAAAACGGCACCACGATTTCTTTCTTTTTCGTGGATGTCGCCTGTTAAAAAGAACTTAATGACTTTTTCATCAAGTGTATAACGATTCTTACGCAGTAATGTTAACACTTCATCAGTAATCTCGGTTCCTTTAGCAACCAAACTTTCGCCTGTACGAATATTAATGATATGTTCTTTTGCATAAAGTTTGTCGTCGCCTTCTGGACCGCGAATAGCTAAAATCTCATCAGCTGTCTCGTTTTGAAGTGAGTCTTCTTTACGGATCACTTCTGTTAATAACGCTTCTTCGCGATATTGACGCAACAGCTTAATAACATCTTTTGTTATTTTTGTTTCTTTTGGTACTAAGACTTCGCCGGTCTTACGGTTAATAACATCAGTCGCAGTGTAAGTGTTTAACACTCTTGCTAAAACGTCTAATTTTTTGTTGAATTTATAGCGCCCAACTGTTGCTAAATCATAACGACGACGTTCAAAAAGACGAAGACGAATAAACTCTCTTGCTGCATCAGCAGGAACTTTTTCACCTTGTCTTAATTTTGAATATAAATCAATAACAGCTTCATCGCTATTCTTCGTTTCATCTTTTTCAAATGTTTGGTTAATCAAATTTGATTTACCAAATACATCTAGAATGTTTTTCTTTTTCGAAAAACCTAACGCTCTCATCAATGTTGTCAATGGAATTTTCTTTGAGCGGTCCAGTTTAGCGTACAAGACGTTCTTTGAACCCAACTCATATTCAATCCAAGCACCGCGTGTAGGAATAATTTGTGCGGTATATTTATTCATGTTCAGCTTTGGATCGTGCTCTTCTTTATAATAAGCACCAGCAGAACGAATAATTTGTGATACTACCACACGTTCAGCACCATTAATAACAAACGTTCCTGACGGTGTCATAAATGGAATTTCACACATTTGAACAGTGCTTTCACGGACTTCTCCAGTTACAGCATTTTCCAGTTTTACACGGGCTGAGAGTTGCTTTGCGTAGTTTACATCGCGAAGCTTTGACTCTTGAACATCGTATTTTGGCTCAGACAGGAAGTATTCTTCAAAATACAGTTTCAAATCACCATTATGTCCCTCAATCGGTGAGACATCCTTTAAAAGCTCTTTTAATCCCTCATCAATAAACCACTTGAATGATTTAGTCTGAATTTCTATGAGGTTGGGTAAATCAATGTCATGTCGCATATTTGAATAATTGCGTCTTTCTGCCTTTTTGCCGTATTTGACGTTACGATATCCCATGTTTCACACTCCAATCGTTGTTTTATATTTATATTAAAATTAAAAAAATCTCAATCCTTATGCATCTTACTATAATATCATATAGTTTACTATATGTCAAATGCCTCTTTACTTTCTCGCTAATATAACCCAGTACCCTTTTTCTCTTCTTATGACTTCTGCTTCAACAAATAGACTTTGCAATTTCTTTAAAGTTGACGGTGCACCTTGCTTTTTTTGAATAACACAATAAAAGAAACCACCACTATTTAATTTTGAATAGCTTTCTTCATAAAGCCTAAAGATATTTTGCTTGCCCGTTCTTATTGGTGGGTTTGTCATAATCACATCTGCGTTAGTATGAACTTGTTTTAATAAATCGCTTTCGATTATATCAATGTTATCAACATTGTTTTCTTTGGCATTTAGTTTTGCTAACTCGAGCGCCCTTTTATTAACATCAACCATAATTACTTTAATCTTGGGATTTGCTTTTGCAAAAATGATTCCAAGCGGTCCATAACCACAACCAACATCAATAATCGTTTGAGCAGAATCGGGGATTATTATATTTTCAAGTAACGTTTTGGTCCCAAAATCCAACCCTTTTTGACTAAAAACACCGCTTTGTGTATAAAAGCGAAAAGATATACCTTTTAAGTGTATATCGTAATATCTATAGTCATCCTTTAGATTGGGATCGTTTATAAAATAGTGACTCATGCGTACTCCAAAAACAGTGAAAAAACCCGAGTCTGGCTCAGGTTTGTACACTTGCTTAAATACTACTTAATTTCAACCGTTGCACCTGCATCAGATAATGCAGTTTTTAATGCTTCAGCGTCTTCCTTCTTAATGTTTTCTTTAATAACAGCATCAGGAGTTTCTGTTAATGTTTTCGCGTCTGCTAAGCCAAGGCCAGTTGCTTCACGAACGATTTTGATAACTGCGATTTTGTTAGTTCCGAAAGATTTAAGAATAACGTTGAATTCTGTTTTTTCTGCTTCTTCAGCTTGCGCTCCTGCTTGAGGTGCTGCTGCAACTGCAGTTGGATCAATACCGAATTCTTCTTTTAAACCGTCAACTAGATCTTTGATTTCTAGTAAAGTCATTTCTTTTAATGCTTCAATAAAAACTTCTTTTGTTAATTTTGCCATTTTAAATGCCTCCTAAATTAATTTTCTTGTGTGCTGATCATGTTCAACCCAATCGCAACTTCGCGTAATGGTGTTAACATACCAACTGCAAGCATTGTCAACAATGTTTCTCTTGATGGGATTGTTGCTAAAGCGTTGATTTCGACTGTGTCAGCAAATTTTCCTTCAATGATACCTGCTTTAATTTTTACTACTTTGTTTTCTTTTGCAAAATCATATACGATTTTTGCCGGTGCAACAACATCACCGTAACTGATTGCTATCGCATTAGCGCCAACTAACATATCGGCTAATGCATCATATCCAGCAGCAATCGAGGCACGTCTTGAAATGTTGTTTTTGTAAACTTTAAGTTCGCAATCTGCTTCTCTTAACTGGCCACGTAGTTTCGTGAATTTTTCTACGGTTAAGCCGGGATAATCGAAGGCAACAACAGTTACGGCTGTTTTAAATTTTTCTGTTAAATTTTCAACAGCTTCTACTTTACGTTTAATACTTTCTCTTTGCATAAATGCCTCCTTCTAAGAAAATAAAACTCTCTTCTGCAAAGACAAAAGAGAGAACAAGTTAATGTTTTCACCTCGGTAGGATATTAAGCTTTTAGCTCCTACTGTCTTTGGCAGTGATTTTATTTTATATCATGCGCGAGCTTTTAATGATTCCTCATCAATTTTCACGCCAGGTGCCATACTTGAAGTGACTGTGATGCTCTTCATGTAAGTTCCTTTAACAGTTGCGGGTTTGATTCTAACCAACTGTTCATATAACGTTTTAAGGTTATCTTTTAACTGTGCTTCAGTGAATGAAACACGGCCAATCGGTGCATGGATGTTACCGACTTTATCAACACGATATTCGATTTTACCGTTTTTGATTTCACTAACAGCTCTTGCAACATCGGTAGTTACTGTTCCTGTTTTAGGATTTGGCATTAAGCCTTTTGGTCCTAAAGTACGTCCTAGTTTACCAAGTTGAGCCATCATGTCTGGTGTTGCCACCATTACATCGAAATCGAACCAACCACCAGCAATTTTTTGAATTAATTCTTGATCGCCTACATGGTCTGCACCAGCTTCTATAGCTTCTTTTGCTTTATCACCTTGAGCGATAACAACAACGCGAGAGACTTTGCCGGTTCCGTGTGGCAATACAATTGCACCTCTTAGGTTTTGTTCTGCTTTTCTGGGATCAATGTTTAAACGCATTGCTGCTTCAACAGTAGCATCAAACTTGACAAATGAGGTTTTTTTGACTAAGCCCAGTGCCTCATCAACAGCATACTTTTTTGTACGATCAATAAGTTTTGCTGCCTCTAAATACTTCTTTCCTCTTTTCATGGTTTCCTCCTAAATGTGGTCTAGCGGGATATCCTCCCACAATTTAGACAGTCATCTAAATTATTCTGATACGTTGATACCCATATTGCGTGCAGTGCCTTCAATGATTTTCATTGCAGCCTCTTCGTCGTACGCATTTAAATCAGGCATCTTCATTTTTGCAATTTCTCTTACTTGAGCTTTTGTCACTGTAGCAACCTTTTCTTTTAAAGAATTGCCTGAACCAGATTTAATGTTTGCTGCTTTCTTAAGTAAGTCACTTGCGGGCGGTGTTTTTGTTACAAATGAGAATGTACGATCATCATAAACCGAAATTATCACTGGTATAACATAACCCATTTGGTCTTTCGTTGCTTCGTTAAATTGAGAACAAAATGCGGGAATATTAACTTGCGCTTGACCTAATGCTGGACCAACTGGTGGCGCTGGGTTAGCTTTGCCTGCAGGAATTTGTAATTTAACTACTCTTACAACTTTTTTTGCCATGTTACACAACCTCCTTCTTAACATAAGTATGTGGTATGAATTGCTTCTTCCACTATGGTGTGTTTTCACACGCGATACCATTCTATCATTTAGAGTAACGTTTGTCAATTAAAAATTGCTTATGCTATCTCTTTTTTGCAAAAAGTAAAAATATTACCTTTAATCATTATAAGTGTAATAACATTTACTGGATGAAAATATCTAATAAAACCTTTTCTAAAGTTTTTTTACTGTAAAATCCTTAATCGTCTAAACGACTTTCTTTTCAAGATTGACTTACTACATGAATATTCTATAGTGACAAAAAAGCGAGTCTAGACAGAAACAGACTTAGACTTGAAATAGGCAGCCACTGATGTTGCGGCGATTTAGATTGTTATTACTTCAAAATCGCTAATATATATTGCAAAAAACATTTCGAATCCGAAACAATATGATAGACTATGATTGTGGAGGTTTTATCATGAAAAACTATCATTCAAAAGAAACAATGCATTTTAAACATATCACCCTAAAGGTAAAAAATATTGACCGCTCTTTAGCGTTTTATCATGACATCCTAAAACTTTATATCTTAGAAAAAACCGATAATACGGCTATATTATCTGCCAATGAAGTGGATCCGTTAATTTACTTATTTGCTGATCAAAATGCCCAACAAAATCACACCTTAGGGTTATATCATTACGCTATTCTACTGTCGAGCAGATCACAACTGGCACATGTTATAAAACGGCTTGTTGATGCTAAATATCCTCTAACAGGTGCGTCTGATCACGGTGTCAGTGAAGCTCTTTATCTAGATGATCCAGACGGAAATGGGATTGAACTCTACGCTGACAGAGATGAATCGGTCTGGCCAATCAAAAACGATGCTATTGACATGTATACAATAGCAATGGATGTTCAAGGTGTTTTAAGTGAATTACCACAAACACCGTATGTTGAGTTTGATAAAAAAGCCGTTATGGGGCACTTACACTTTCACGTGCCTGATCTTGCTCTTTCAAGAGATTTTTACTGTGATGCTCTAGGCTTTCAGCCCATATTAAGTTATGGTGGTTCAGCTTTATTCTTATCCGACAATGGCTATCATCACCACTTAGGCACTAATATCTGGAATAGAAATAAAACCTTGAGAAAAGATGGCGATGTCGGTCTTATTGGTTACACTCTTTATGTTCCGGCAGAAAAAACAAAGTACATCACTGACAAGCTAAAAAACTTAAGCATTCCTTTTAAAGAAAAAGACAGCCATATTGAATTTGTTGATCCGTTAGATCAGAAGGTTGTTATCTCATCTGTTTTATAAATCTTCAACGTTATTGTGCACTTAAAAAAATAACAAGTTTATGGCTAATTCGTCATAAACTTGTTTGCTTTTTATACTTCCTTAATTTCATTTACATCTAATTCTGTAGGCGTTGCTCTACCAAAGAAGTCAAGTTCAACAACGACTTTTCCTTGATCATTATCAACTGAAGCAACATTCCATTTTTGACCTATAAAGTTTCCTGATAAAACTTCAACAGTCTTTCCGACTAAATAATCATAAGCCGGTTTACTGATAATTCCGATTTTCAATAAGATTGCATCAATTTCCTCTTTTGCAAGTGGAACCGGCTTCGTTCCGCCGCCACTTGATCCTAAGAATCCTGTAACACGTGGTGTATTTCTTACAACAAACCATGATTCGTCTGTAACAATCATTTCCACAAAGACATAGCCTTGGAAAATCTGTTTTACCTTTTCTTTTTCTTTTCCGTCAGCTTTTTTCTCGATAATTGTTTCTTCAGGAACGATAACACGAAAAATATAGTCACTCATTCCCATGCTTTCAACCCGACGTAATAAGTCATCTTTTACAGCATTTTCATACCCGGAATAAGTTTGAATAATATACCATCTTACTTGCTTCATCTTTTTCTCCTTAATTAGGCAATATACTAATTAATCGTAAAATGATTATATCAAATACGAGAATGATTAGTGTAATGATTAATAAGAAGAGGACTGTTCTAATACTGTTATCAATAAACTTTTTCTTATCTGGCCATGTGATTTTTTTGATTTCAGGAACGGCTGGTAAAAAGAATGGGTAAATCACTAATCCCAAACCAAAAATAGAAATGATTAAAAGCACCCAAGCAAAAATTTTACCATTGTTTCCTTGTCCAAAAAAAGTGTTTGGATCAAATGACAGCAAACTGTTTCCGATAATCAACATTAATGCTAGACCAGCTGAGATAACTGCTAAAAATCCAAGCAGTAAGTTTTCCCAACGGTATTCAGTTTTAATGACTTCTAATAATTTACTTTTAAGTAGTTCGTTGTTTTTTTCTTTGATTGCCATATAAACAACCTCCTATTTGCTTTCTTTATGCGGTGTATGTTTGTTGCATTTCGGACAAAATTTGTTTAATTCAATTCTGTCTTTTTGTGTGCCTTTATTTTTTGTTGTTGTGTAGTTTCGACTCAAACATTGAGTACAAACTAAAATTATTTTTTCACGCATTAAAAAACCACCTTTGTGGTCATTCGCAAATGTATTTTAACACTTTAGAATGACTTAGTCAACTATCTATACATTATAACACAATTTTATTGGTTTCACGTATTCGATAAATTGTATTATATACTTTTTTTCTTGAATATCCTCTTTTCTTTACGATATCATTAATCCTCATTCGATTAACAAAATAGTCTTCAAAGATTTCCCTTTGTAAATCAGAAATCAAAATAACTTCCGTTTCTTCATTGACGGGCAGGACATAATAATTATCACAAAAATTTAAGTTTTCATGTAGTATCAGTGCCGGAATCTTTTGGTTTACCTTTTGTAGATGTCTGCGCATTATCAACTCAAAATAACGCATAAAGGTTTTACTTCTTGATTCATCAAATGTATCAATCGCTTTTAACAACATCATCTGTCCTTCCTGAAACAAATCGTCTTGTTCAATTGGACGGCGATTAATATAGTGAACTTGTTTCCAAATAAATTTTTTGTATTTTTGAAACATGAATTTTAAGGCAACGTGATCATTTTCGCTACGGATGAGATATAGCAGTTCATAATCATTTAACCAAACCACTATTTTTTAACTGCATACATTAATAATGCTGCGGCCACACTGACGTTTAGGGAATTGATTTTTCCAAACATCGGGATTGTGACTAAGACATCACAATTTTTCTTGACTAAAGCGCGCATTCCTTCACCTTCATTGCCTAGCACAATCGCGATTGATTGATTTAAATCTAAGCTATCATAAGGTGTTTCTGCTTCTTTAGCTGTTCCTACGACCAAAACATGATGATCTTTTAGTTTTTGGATTGCTTGATTGATGTTTGAAACCAAAATTAGGTCCACATATTCAATTGCTCCAGAAGATACTTTGGCAACCGTTCCACTTAGTGGAACTTGTCTTTTTTTGCTTAAAATAATCCCGTCTAGTTGAATTGCTTCTGCGGTTCGCATTATCGCACCTAAGTTATGTGGATCTTCGATGCCGTCAAGGACTAGAAACCGTTGTTGTTTGTTTGAATCAAGAACATCATCTAATCCTTTATAACTATAAGGTTTGACATCTGCTACAATTCCTTGATGAACAGCGTTATCAGTCAAGTTGTTCAAGAAACCTTTTGGCTTTTTTTGATATTTGATTTTTTTATCGTCTAAAAAAGCCAAAAGGGCTGAGTCTTGACTATTTTCATCAATATAAACCTGGTAAAGCGGTCTTTTAGCGAAAATTGCTTCTTTTACTGCATTTTTTCCATAGATGATCATGCTTATATCCCTCCAGCTCTTTTT
>JBAYPP010000003.1:0-27244 GCA_041677585.1 Acholeplasmataceae bacterium | reverse complement strand
GGTTATGAACAAAAAACAGCTGCGTTAATCGATGCTAGACGAGGCTATTTTTTCACTTTGATTCACGATAAAGAAAAAATTATCCTAAAGGATACCTATATAAAATACGAAGAGCTTAAAGCGTTGCCTGATTATAAGGATTCACAAGCAATTTTAATTAGTGATCGTGATTATAAGGTATCAGCAAAATTAGTAATTGAACAGGCAGTCTTGGTTGATGATATTCACGGATTGGTTCCCAACTATTTAAGAAGAACAGAAGCAGAGAGAAATTATGATCAAAAGAGCGACAGTTGATGATATCTATGATATTCACAATTTAGAAAAACGGGTCTTCCCCCAACCTTTGGATTTAGAGTTTCTATACGATGAATTGGCTATAAATCCTTTTGCGAAATATTATGTGTATGAACAAAACAAAAAAATTGTTGGTTATCTCGGCTATCGTGTAATCGATGACACTGCCGAAATGATGAATTTCATTGTTGATCCAAAACATCAAAAACAAGGGATTGGGAAAACATTAATAAGCGATACAATTGATGAACTAATTAAACAAGGCGTTAAAATGATAACGCTAGAGGTAAGAAAAAGTAATAAGATAGCCATCAAATTATATGAAAGTGTTGGCTTTAAACGATCACATATCCGCAGAAACTATTATCAAACAGAAGATGGGTTAGTTTATTTAAAGGAGATTATATGATTATACTATCGGTTGAAAGCAGTTGTGATGAAACAAGTGTAGCAATTCTAAAAGACGGAAAAAAAGTCTTATCACATATTGTTTTATCACAAATAGACTTACATAAAATTTATGGTGGTGTTGTCCCTGAAATAGCGTCAAGAAGCCATGTTGAGCATATGACGCGCATTTTTGATCAAGCCCTTGTTCAAGCAGATATCAAAATTGAAAAAATTGATTTAGTTGCTGTTACAGTTGGTCCGGGTTTAATCGGATCGCTCCTTGTTGGTATTAATGCAGCAACCTCTTTTGCGTTTGCACATGATAAACCAATCATTGGCGTTAATCACTTAATGGGTCATTTTTATGCAGCAAACATTGAACATGAAATTAAGTTTCCTGCCTTAGGGTTGTTGGTTAGTGGTGGACACACGGAGTTGATATATTTAAAAAACCATTTTGAAGTTGAACAAATCGGAACAACGCTAGATGACGCAGTTGGTGAGGCATATGATAAAGTAGCCAGAGTATTAGGATTGCCTTATCCGGGTGGACCGGTTGTAGATAAGTTAGCACATCAGGGCAAAGATACATATAATCTACCGAGAGTCTTTTTGGATAAAACAGAGTATAACTTTAGCTTTTCCGGTTTGAAAAGTGCTGTCATAAATTTAGTTCATAATCTTGAACAAAGAAAAGAAAAAGTCAATGTTGAAAACATGTGTGCATCATTTCAAGCGAGTGTCTTAGATGTCTTAATCGCTAAAACAAAACAAGCAGCAGAACAATATCAAGTTAAGCAAATAATTGTTGCTGGTGGAGTTGCAGCCAATAAAGGCTTAAGAAATAGAATTTTTCAGGAAATTCCTAACTATGAAATCATTATTCCAAGTATCCAGTATTGCACCGATAATGCGGCAATGATTGGCGCAGCAGCATATTATCAATATCAAAAATTTGGCGCACATCCCAATTATTTATTGTCTGGGTATTCAACAATGCCATTGTAAAAACAAAAACAGTCATAGCAAAATGATTGTTTTTTAGTTTATAAAAGAATAAAATATAGCCAAAGTGAGGTGTAGCCCATGAAATTTTTATTGAAATTGATTTTTTATCCGTTAATCTTTATTGGAGTATTATTAGGAACAATCATTTTCTTATTGACAAAAAGCGTTCAAATTCCTAAAGAATACTATGAAGCGCCCGTTGGTGTTAACTTATCAGATATGATTAAAGATGAAGTTGATTCTTTTTTAACTGAGCATGATGAAAATTCATCACTATCAATCGGCTTATCGCAAAATCAAATTCATCATTTGATTGTTGAACAACTTAGAAGCCAAAATACAAGTTACGCACTTGAATCAACTACAGATCCTAATTTAAAAAACTATGTTATTAAAGAAGATTACTTTGGTTATCAAGGCTCATGGACAAGATTTAAGAAGGATACGATTGAAATTGAGAGCGGAGCCCATATCTTCGTAGCCGGAATTACTTTTAAAACTAGACTCTTATTAGTTCTAAAGGTGGAAACGGACTTAGAAGAAACAAATATTAAGTTAGACAAAGTAACTATTGGTAGATTACCGTTAGCATGGATGTTTGGAACAGCCAATAAACTAATTAAGAATATTGCTGGACAGGACATCGAAGGTATAATCAATGAACAACTGCAAGGTTATGGTACATTTGATCCTAACACAAGAACACTGAATATTAAAATTGACGAAGCTGTTTCTAACTTAACTGAAAATGATAGCCAGGCACAATCATTAATTAAAACACTAATAGCATTTGTTCAAGAAAATGAATTGGTAAATATCGGTATTGATGAAGATGGTGCTAGTGTTAGTTTAGCTTTAGGTAAAATAAGCGATAAAACAGAACCGTTTGTTTTAGATGAGGCAGATAAAATAGCTGATGATACCGAAATGCAAGCAATTTTAATGGCCAAAGGAAGTACATTGGTTGTTTCACTTTTGAGTACAAACAGTGATCCGTTTATTCAATTAGACGCATTTACTTTAAATCGCTTCTTTGAGTTCTTTTCAAGAGACGCTCAAGTAGATGGAGTACTGATGAAAACAACATACTTAGAAGATTATACGCTTGAAGTTGGTATTCCGTTTGTAACAATTGTTGGCAGCGAGTTTTTAATTCAAATTCCCGTTAAGATGTATGAAACAGACGATGACGCAAAAGCATTTCAAACAATTATCAAACTTCAATCAACACCATCGTTCGTTAATGATGACTTAGCATTTAGTCTTGATACAGCAAGAGCGGGATTAATTACATTAGGTTCAGATCATATTGTTGATATCATTGCTGTTTTAGGAGAAACTGAGTTTATCGTTGATGGTAAATTTGTAATCAAAGATTTCACACAGACAATGAATCAATCAGGCATGGAAGTAAAAGATGTTGTGGTTGAAAATGGACAACTTAAGCTTTTCGTTCAACCGAATGTTGCTGATTTTGAAGATTTACAAAATGTAATTAGCGAGGTCTTAGAGGACCTATTAAATACAACGACATTACCGGAAGAATTTACAGATGCACTAGCTGATTTATTAGATAATCCAGCTGATCCAGATCAAGCAATTCAAGCTGTATTGGATGCAATGGAAAACTTAGACGATGAAGAACTTGAAGATTTGTTCAATGAACTTGAAAGTCTTTTAGAGAACAGTGAATACTCATTTGAAGATATTTTCAATAATTAAAATTCAATGACGTTAGCCCCCGCTTGGGGGCTTTCTTTTGATATAATCAAAAACAGTTGAAAAGCGTTTTCATTTTGGCTTTATTTTTAAGGTTGGATTGTGTATAATAAAGGTATCAAGGCAAAGGAGATTTTTATGAATAAAAAGTATGTGGCCGAACCTTATCGCATTAAGGTCGTAGAACCAATTCGTCAAACAACAAAAGAAGAAAGAATCCAACTTTTAGAAAATGTAGGGTATAACCCTTTTTCATTGAAAAGTGATGATGTTTACATCGATTTATTAACTGACTCTGGAACGGGAGCAATGAGTCAACACCAATGGGCAGCAATGATGATTGGTGACGAAGCATATGCGGGAAGTCGCAGTTTTTATCGTTTAGATGCAACCGTAAAAAATATTACAAACTATAAATACTTTATTCCCACCCATCAAGGCAGAGGCGCAGAACAAGTATTTTTACCACAGTTGGTAAAACATGAAGGAATGTCCTTTATTTCAAACATTCATTTTGATACAACAAGAGCACACGTTGAACTTGCGGGAGCAAGAGCAATTGACTGTGTTATTAATGAATGTTTTGATATGGCAACCTATCATCCATTTAAAGGAAATTTTGATTTAGTGAAACTAGAGCAAATCATTCTAGAAAAGAAAAAGGAAAATATTGCGGGAATTATTATGACCATTACTAATAATTCTGCCGGTGGACAACCTGTTAGCATGGAAAACATGAGAGCAGTTACTAAAATAGCACAAAAATATAATATTCCAACAATTATTGATGGTGCACGTTATGCAGAAAACGCGTTTTTTGTAAAAGAGCGTGAAGAAGGCTATCAGGATAAATCAATTTTAGAAATTGCACGAGAAGCATTTAGTTATGCCGATGTCTTTTTGATGAGTGCAAAAAAAGATGGGTTGGTTAATATTGGTGGACTTATCGCAATTAAAGATAACGAACAATTATTTAACCTTTGCCGAACCTATGTTGTTCCATTAGAAGGATTTCCAACTTATGGTGGATTAACAGGACGTGATATGGATGCGATGGCAGTCGGATTAGAAGAAGGATTGGGACTTGATTATTTAAAACATAGAATTGACCAGGTTCGTTATTTAGGCGATCGCTTAAGAGAAGCTGGTGTACCAATTCAGTATCCAGTTGGCGGACACGCCGTATTTGTTGACTGCAAAACGTTTGCTCCTCAAATTCCATTTGATCAATTTCCAGCCTTAAGTGTTACAAATGAAGTTTATATCGAAGCTGGTGTTAGAGCAGTTGAAATTGGATCACTATTATTGGGTAGAGATCCAGACACAAATGAAAATTTGGAATCAGAAATGGAGTTAATGCGTCTAACAATTCCAAGAAGAGTATATACATACAAGCATTTGGATGTAGTTGCTGATGCTGTTATTGAAGTTTATAAAAACAGAGCTAAATTAAAAGGATACGCATTTAAATATGAAGCACCAATCTTAAGACATTTTACATCAACGTTTAAAAAGGTTGATTAAGGAGAAAACAATGACATATAAAATACTTGCTATCAATCCAGGTTCAACAAGTACAAAACTTGCTATTTTTGAAAATGAAAAATGTGTTTATAATTACAGTGTTAGACATGATACAAAAGAAATAATTAAATATGACCACGTTGCAGATCAATTAGAATTTCGTACAAAGACAATTTTAGATGCGTTAACTAATGAAGCAAAACTAGATATGAAAACCTTAAGTGCCGTTGTTGGTCGTGGTGGAATGTTAAAACCTATTACAAGTGGAACATATTTAGTAAATGACCAAATGGTTGATTATGTAAAGAACGCAGTAAGGGGAGAGCATGCATCTAATTTAGGCTGTATGATCGCAAAATCAATTGCGGATCCATTAAATTTACCAAGTTATATTGTTGACCCAGTAGCAGTTGATGAAATGGAAGATATCGCTCGTTTTACAGGCATGCCTGAATTAAAAAGAGATAGTTTGTTTCACGCATTGAACCATAAAGCTGTTGCTTACAAGGCAGCAAAAGATTTAAAGAAAGATTATCATGAACTAAATTTGATTGTTTGTCACCTCGGTGGTGGCATTAGTGTTGGTGTTCACCGTCAAGGACGTGTTATTGATGTTAATAACGCATTAGATGGCGATGGACCAATGTCACCAGAAAGAAGCGGAAGTGTTCCAATGGGACCACTTTATAAAATGGCGATGAGCGGTAAATACACATTAAAAGAAATTCAAAGAAAAAATTATGGACAAGGTGGATTAACTGCTTATTTAGGAACTAATGATGGGCTTGAAATTCAAAATCGAATCAATGCTGGTGATGAGTTTGCTAAATTCGTTTATGAAGTGATGTGTTACCAAATTGCTAAATCAATTGGATCAGCTGCGGTTGTTTTAAAAGGCAAGGTTGATGCCACTATTTTAACCGGAGGTTTAGCTTATGATCCTAATTTAGTTGATTATATGAAGGAATACACAGGCTTTTTAGCACCAATTATGGTTTATCCGGGTGAAGATGAAATGGAAGCTTTGGCTCTTGGTGCACTGCGTGTTTTAAGAGGAGAAGAACAGCCTAAAATTTATGAATAATAGATGGCCGAGTTGAATATAGAAAACAAATTCATAGATTCTTAGTAATTATTGTGGGTCTAAAGTTTGGCTTTTGAAAACAGAAAATGCAATTAATCAGAACAATTTTATTCAAAATACAGATAAGTTTGACTTTCTATAAGAAAATAGGTATGATAAATAAAACATTTAAACTTGTATTACTAAATATGAAAACACAATAATATTTAACATTAGGAGATTAGATTTATGAAAAGATTCTTATATAGTATTTTAACAATTCTTTCCCTAATTACTTTCATTATAGTAGTTATTGAGTTAATTATTAGTCTTAGCTCTGATGGTGGGTCATTGATTGGAATAGGCGGTGTAGTATTTGGTACAATTACAGTTTTATATTTTATTCTTTTGTATTCAATCTATGGCATAAGAGATGATGAACTAAAATAACTGTTAAAAATTGAAGGAGGCAGGCAAATGAAAGAAGGCTCTTTTATTAAAGTTATTGTTTTCGTATTAATGGGATTGTTGATTGTATTATCTGCATACAGTATTATTTCTTTAATAATAAATAGCATTAGTCTTATAAGCAACGTTGATATTAGTAATGGAACGAAAATCACTGAAATATCACGAGCAGCAATTCCGCTTTTTATTTACATTGGTGTAATTGTCTTTTTGTTTATTGTTTCAAATAGAATGATTGTAAAAGTAGAGTCAATGAATGATAAAAGTATAATTATGATTCAAATTGTCACATATATCATTATTTCTGGAGTTTCGGTATACTTTTTAATCAGCGGTGCTCAATATTTGTCAAATCCGTCATCATTTTCATCAGTGATTTTTTCATTGGTTTATACTTCTATATATCAAATCTTAATTATTTTTTGGAGTGCTCTAGTTCTTTATTCATCTTATACAATTAATCAAAAATCAGTATAGTTATATAGGAATCATTTTTTACTTTTAACCATTAAGAACATAGTTATCTTAAAGTTACGTAAAATAAAAGCAATATAAGACTTGGTTAGTATAAACCATACTACATTAACAGTTAAGAAAGAGAGATTTTTATCAGAGTTTCTCTTTTTATTTATGAGTTTTTCTAGGATTATAACGATTGAAAAAGAACCGCTGAAATGAAGAAAAGTATCCGAGAGCAAAGCAATAAAGTAAAAGATAGTCATTTAAAAAAACTTGACAAAGAGATAAAATAGTGATAAAGTAAAGAAAAAAGATGAAAAAATGAAGAAATTATTAATTTGTATTCTATAATTTATTTTAATCATAAATGGAGGTAATAGTTATGAAAAAATTTGTATTAATAGTATTACTCATAGTGATTAGCACAATTGTAATGGGCTGTGAAAAAAATGATGGTATGGTTGTAATTACATTTAACCAAACAATAACAAATGCACCAAAAATTGAAGCCATTGAGATTTTGAAAGGTTCAGTAATCGATGAGCCTAGTTATGTTGACATCTATGAAGAGAATGGAGTAAAATATGAATTCTTGGGTTGGTTTGATGGCATTGAAAAACACGAATTCAACAATCCTTTTGATAAAGATGTCGTTTTAAACGCTAAGTGGGCAATAAACGAGAAAATTAATGCATCATTAATTGATTTATCCGCAGAGAATGAAAATAACGTTTTTACTATAATTGAAATTATTAAAATTGAATCTTACGAAGGCATAAGAATAATAGATGAAGACTCAGCACATTATAGTAGAGTATTTAATGTTTTCAGTAAATACAAAATTAGATCCGAGCATGTACTTTTCGGAGATAATGTGCGCCAGTATGTTTACATTGCCGGAGGAGAGTTGACCCCTAACATCATTAAATTTTATCAACGTCACTTATTTGATTTTGAATTACCAATAGAAGAAGATTATTATTTAAGAGTTAGGACAACTACTATTAGAGAAAATGATGAATACTTTGATTTTGAATTAATTGGGCACAGCATGATTAAACTAGAAACGTATAATCCGTCTAAGGTGCTACTTGATCAAGATGAAGCAACTCTAAGCATCATAAAACCTTATCTTGATAGAATAGAAAGAGATAAGGCAAAATAAAGAACTCGCGTTAAAGTCAATAAATATATAAAACGGAATTCATATAGATATAGTTATGAGTTCCTTTTTCTTATTTACGATATATTCTAAAAACCGCCTTAGGCACAAAAAAATTAAAACACTGATTCAATTATGTAGTCCTATATCTTTTGATAAAATCAAAAAACAAAAAAGCGTTTTCATTTTAACTTTATTTTTGAACCTAAATTGTGTATAATAAAGTTGTCAAAGCAAAGGAGATTTTCACGAATTAAAAGTATATGGTAGAACTTTTTTGAATTAAGATCATAGAACCAATTGGACAAGCAAGAATTTAACTATTAGAATGTGGGGTTTAACCCCTTTTCATTGAAAAATGATGATGTATACATCGATTTATTGACTAACTTAGGTATCAATCAAAAAAAGCATTTTTATCCTAATCAGTCAAAAATAAAGGCGGGTAATATGTTTCAAATATTCACTTTGATCCACATATTTCATATAATCAATTTCTGGCTTTAAAGTGAAGTATGCACTAAATCGGTTGAAAGGGGCTATCATTTGTTAGGGAGATGTCCAAACTCAAACGAAAGCTTAGAATCAAAAACGGAATTAATGCACTTAGCAGCACAAAAAGAGTTTATACATATAAGCATTTAGATGTATCGGAAGTACTAATGTTAAGTGCGCAAAATGTATTTAAAGGTGAAAACCTAAAGCTATAAATAAAGGGGAAGAAGATATGATTCATTCAATGCAAGACTTAGTCAATCAAGCATGCAACTTAAAGCAAAAACGGTTAGTTGTTGCTGCTGCAGATGATCTGCATGTTATAGAAGCGGTAAATATGGCAGTTAAACGCAATATGGTAAAACCACTATTAGTTGGAGATCAAAAAGCGATTATTAAAATTTTAACCGAACTCAGAATTGACCAAAATCATTACCAAATTATCGATGAACCTGACCGTGTATTGGCATGTGAAAAAGCGGTTCGTTTAATGAGTGGTGGAGAAGGCGATATTTTGATGAAGGGTTTTGTTGATACCGCTGTGATTTTAAAAGCAGTTTTAGATAAAGAATATGGGTTGAGAACAAAAAACCGTTTATCGCATGCAAGCGTGATGGAAATTCCAACGTACCATAAACTTTTAATGATGAGCGACGGTGCGATGAACATGTATCCTGATGTTGACATTAAGCAGGAGATTATTGAAAACGGCATTAAGATTTTACAGGCAATTGGAATTTCAACACCAAAAGTAGCAATGCTTGCCGCAATTGAAAAATTCAACCCTAAAATGCCAGCAACAGTTGATGCTGTCAATCTAATTGAAAGAAATAAGCAAGGCAGTTTAAAAGGTTGTATTGTTGAAGGCCCCTTTGCTTTAGATAATGCAATCAATAAAGAAGCAGCCATACATAAAGGATTAACCGGTGTTGTAGCGGGCGATGCTGATTTTATTATGATGCCACAAATTGAATCAGGAAATGTTTTTTATAAGGGTATGATGTTTTTAGCAAACGCCAAAAGCGCTAGTTTAATTGCTGGTGCACAAAAACCAATTGTTCTTACGAGCCGTGCTGATTCAACAGAATCAAAATTTTATTCAATTGCTTTAGCCTCATTTGTGGCAGAATTGAATGTGGTGAGCGTATGATTACTTTAGATGGTAAGAGTTTGACATTAGAACAATTAGTTTCAATAGCTCGATTCAATGAAAAAGTAGAAATAGCACAAGAAAGCCAAAAAAAGGTTATTGAAGCAGCAGCTTTTGTCAAAGAGATCGCCGAAAACGATTTACCTGTTTACGGAATCAACACTGGTTTTGGTCAGTTAGCCAACATTAAAATAAAAAAAACAGAAGTTAATCAGCTTCAAATTAATTTATTGATTAGCCATGCATGTGGAATGGGTGATATTTTAGAAATAGAAAAAGTACGAGCAATGATGGCTCTTCGGATCAACGCTTTAATTCAAGGATATAGTGGTCTGCGTTTAGAAACGATTTTAAAAATGGTTGAATTTTTAAATAAAGGTATCACACCGGTTGTGTTTGAAAAAGGGAGTTTAGGTGCTAGTGGTGACCTGGCTCTTCTTTCGCATATGAGTTTACCGTTAGTCGGACTTGGCGAAGTCTTTTATCAAAACAAGCGTTATAAAGCAGAAGAAGGATTAAAATTGGCAGGGATCAAACCACTTGATAATTTAGTTGCTAAAGAAGGATTGAGTTTGATCAATGGCACTCAAGCGATGAACGCAATTGGAGCATTAACTTTATACGACGGACTAAGAGTCCTAGATTTTGCAAATGTTTCATATGCGCTATCAATGGAAGCGTTATTGGGCGTAACAGATGCATTAGACGATAAGGTTCATCAAATTAGAAACCAAAAAGGCCAAATCGAAATGGCTAAAATTATGCGAGCTCATTTAAAGGGAAGCACCTATACAACAAAAAAACATAATGAAAGAGTGCAGGATGCCTATAGCTTAAGATGTTCACCACAAGTTCATGGAGCATCGAAAGATGCATTAGATCATATTTTAGATATTGTTGAACGCGAAATGAACGCAGTCACTGATAACCCATTAATTTTCCTTAAGGAAAAAGAAGCGATTAGTGCCGGAAACTTTCATGGTCAAGCCTTAGCTTTAGCATTTGATTATTTAGGAATTGCGTTAGCTGAATTAGCAAATATAAGCGAAAGAAGAATCGAACGATTAGTTAACCCTAATTTATCCAATGGATTACCAGCCTTTCTAGCAAAAGATCCTGGATTGAATTCGGGCTTTATGATTGTTCAGTATACTGCGGCGGCCTTAGTAAGCGAAAATAAAGTCTTAGCACATCCAGCTTCGGTTGACTCTATTCCTTCATCTGCTAATCAAGAAGACCATGTTTCAATGGGATCAATATCTGCACGTAAAGCATCAAGCATCTTGGATCACACAAGAAAAGTAATCGCACTTGAGTTTTTAACAGCCATTCAAGGAATTGACTTCAGAGCGAAAATGACATTAGGTCAAACAACAAAAAAAGCATATGAGTATTTTAGAAAAGAAATTCCGTTTTTAGTAAATGATACAGTGATGTATCCGTTGATGCATCAAGCCGAAGCCTTGTTGAAAGATAATAACTTTTATCAAGCAGTAGTAAAAGGGGCGATGATTAATGATTAAACAACAAAGCATTACATTAAAGGATATTTTTCCAGCGTTACCAGAAAAAATAATCTTTGATAAAAAATATCGTCGAGCACCAAAAAGAGAGGCGGATTTATCTAAACAAGATGTTGAGCTAGCACTAAAAAATGCTTTACGGTACATTCCCAATGAATGGCATGATGTAATGTTACCTGAATTTCTCGATGAATTAATGACGCATGGAAGAATATATGGATATCGTTTTAGACCAAAAAATAAGATAATTGGAAAACCAATTGATGAATATCAAGGTAATACATTAGAAGGAAAAGCATTTCAAGTAATGATTGACAATAATCTTGATTTTGAGGTAGCCTTATATCCCTATGAATTAGTTACATATGGTGAAACAGGTCAAGTTGTATCAAACTGGATGCAATATCAATTAATCAAAAGATATTTGGAAATGATAACTGAAGATCAAACATTAGTTGTTTTATCAGGTCATCCTTTGGGCTTGTTTTTGTCAAATCCTAATGCACCAAGAGTTATTTTAACAAACGGATTAATGACGGGATTATATGATGATCAGAAAAACTTTAATCGTGCACAGGCATTAGGTGTGGCCAACTATGGACAAATGACCGCCGGTGGATGGATGTATATCGGTCCACAAGGAATTGTGCATGGTACATACTCAACACTTTTAAATGCAGGAAGACTTAAGTTAAAATCAAACGCTAATAATTTAGCCGGTGCCTTATTTGTTTCATCCGGATTAGGAGGAATGAGTGGAGCGCAAGGCAAAGCTTGTGATATTGCTGGTGGAGTTTCAATCATTGCTGAAGTCGATTACTCAAGAATTGAAACTAGACATGCGCAAGGGTGGATACAGGAAGTAACCAATTCAGCTGAAGAGGCATTTTCATTAGCGTGCAAAGCAAAAGAGGAAAAAAAGGCATTATCAATTGCTTATCATGGTAATATTGTTGATTTATTACAATACGCAATTGATAATAATGAACATATCGATTTATTAAGCGATCAAACGAGCTGTCATGCTGTTTATGATGGTGGCTATTGTCCACAGGGTCTAACCTTTGAGCAAAGAACGGAAATGTTAAAAAACAATCCCAAACAGTTTAATGAACTAGTTGATCAGACATTAAAAAAACATATTGATACAATCCAAAAACTCGAACAAAAAGGAACGTATTTCTTTGATTACGGAAACAGTTTCCTGAAAGCCGTTTATGATGCAGGTGTTAAGTCAATTTGTAAAAACAAAGAAAACGATCTTGATGGTTTTATCTATCCTTCCTATGTTGAGGATTTAATGGGACCAATCCTGTTTGACTATGGTTACGGCCCATTTAGATGGGTTTGTCTATCAGGAAATGAATCTGATCTGGATCAAACAGACAAAGCAGCGATGGATTCAATTGATCCCGACAGAAGGTTCCAGGACTTAGACAATTATGAATGGATTAAGAACGCTAAGAAAAATAAACTTGTTGTTGGAACAAAGGCTCGTATTTTATATCAAGATGCTTATGGCAGATTAAAGATTGCGCTTAGATTCAATGAGATGGTTCGAAATAAGGAAGTTGGACCAATAATGCTGGGAAGAGACCATCATGATACTGGTGGAACAGATAGTCCATTTAGAGAAACAGCCAATATCAAGGACGGATCAAACATTATGGCCGATATGGCGACTCACGTAGCTTTAGGTAATGCTGCTAGAGGAATGAGCTTAGTTGCGTTGCATAACGGTGGTGGAGTTGGAATTGGTAAGGCGGTTAACGGTGGATACGGCATGGTTTTGGATGGTTCAAAAAGAGTTGATGAAATTCTGAAACAAGCGATGCTGTTTGATGTTATGGCCGGTGTTTCACGTCGTGCATGGGCAACAAATGAAAATGCATTAAAGACAGCAGTTGAATACAATGATTATGATAACTTATCTTATATTACAATTCCGTATTTAGCCGATGAAGATGAGATTAGGAAGGCAGTTAAAAAATATAAGGGGGAGAAAAATGACTAAGATTGTCCAATGTGTACCTAATATCTCTGAAGGTAGAGATATAAAAAAAATTGAATATATTATTGAACCTTTAAAAAATCAGGCAGGTTTTAAACTTGTAAGCTATGAACCAGATAAGGACTATAACCGCACAGTTGTTACATTATTAGGTGATCCGGAGGCAATGTTAAAACCATTAGTTGAATTCTTTAAACGGGCAAAAGAAAAAATAGACATGAACAAACATCAAGGTGAGCATCCAAGAATGGGTGCGGTTGATGTGACACCGTTTATTCCGATTGCAAACATCAAAATTGCTGAATGTGTCGAACATGCAAAAGCATTGGCAAGTATGGTTTGGGAAGAAGAAATACCGGTTTTCTTATATGCAAGAGCTGCTCAGGATCCTAATCGAGAATCCTTGCCTAACATTCGTAAAGGTGAATTTGAAGGCATGAAAGAAAAGATTAAAGATCCAATCTGGAAACCTGACTACGGTAAAAACGAAATTCATCCTACATTTGGTGTTGCAGCAATCGGTGCTAGAATTCCTTTGATTGCATATAATATTGACTTAAATACCAACGATGAAAACATACCAAAAGAGATTGCCAAGCATATTCGTCAATCATCAGGCGGTTTTCAATATGTACAAGCCGGCCCCGCTTCATTGACAGAAAGAGGACATGTCCAAATAACAATGAATATTTTGGATGTTGGTAAAAACCCAATCTATCGTATTTTTGAAACAGTTAGAATGGAAGCAAAACGTTATAATGTTAATATCATGAGTTCCGAAGTGGTTGGACTAATACCAAAGAAGGCATTACTAAGCACTATTCAGTACTATTGTGAAAGGGATCAAATTGAATTTGATCCAAATATGACAATTGGCCAAATTGTTGAATTAGGCAAAAAATACTTATCATTAAGAGATTTTGAAGATTTGAAAATTGTCGAAGCAAACCTTTAGGAGGTGGCTAGAATGAAAGCGGATTTAATTGTTCATCAAATCAAGACATTGTATACACCAAATCAAGTTCCACCCGTTAAAGGAAAGGATTTGAATAATATTACGATGATTGATGATGCGTTTTTAGCAATCAAAGACGGTAAAATCATTGGTGTTGGAACAGGGGATTATCATAAATTTATAGATGAAAACACTAAATATCATGATGCAGAAAACAATATAGTCATTCCCGGTTTGATTGACGGTCACACACATTTAGTTCATGGTGGGTCAAGAGAATCAGAATATGTCAAGTTACAAATGGGAACACCATATTTAGATATTCTAAAACAAGGTGGAGGAATTTTAGGAACAGTTGATAAAACACGTAAAGCAACTTTAAATGAGTTGTATCACAAAGCGTATAACTCATTGGATGAAATGTTGTTGTTTGGTGTAACAACAGTTGAAGCAAAAAGCGGGTATGGTCTAGATTTAGAAACTGAAGAGAAACAATTGCTAGTAACAAAACGATTAAATGAAGATCATCCGGTCCGTTTGATTTCAACTTATATGGCTGCCCATGCAATTCCACGAGAATTCAAAGACAATAGAAGAGCATACATTGAGCAAATGTTAAATGACTTACCTGTTATTTATGAAAAAGGGCTTGCTGAAGCGGTTGACATCTTTTGTGAAACCGGCGTTTTTTCAGTTGAGGAAGCAAGCCATATTTTAACAAAAGCAAAAGAGACTGGTTTTAAAGTTAAAATGCATGCTGATGAAATTGATTCATTGGGCGGGGTTGGATTAGCAGTTGAACTGGGAGCGGTAAGTGTTGATCACTTAATGGCCATAACGGATGAGGACATGGAAAAACTGGCAAACAGCAATACAATCGCAAACGTTCTTCCTGGCACGTCATTTTACTTAAAGAAAGACTATGCAAGAGCAAGAGCAATGAATGACAAAGGTGTAGCTTTGGGTATTGCAGGGGACTATAATCCCGGTAGCTGCCCTACGGAAAACTTTCAGTTAATCATGCAATTAGCATCAAACCAATTAAAACTATTACCAGCAGAAATCTTAAATGCAACAACCATAAATCCAGCCTATCAATTGGGTTTAGATCAAACAACAGGGAGTCTTGATGTTGGTAAAGATGCAGACTTTGTTATTTTCAATGCAGAAAATTTAACTTATGTTTTATATCATTATGGAGTCAATCACACAAAAGATGTATTTATAAAAGGAAAACAAGTCGTTTCAAATAGACAGATTGTGAGGGAGTTATGAAACTAGTTGATTTAAAAGTAATCGATTTTATTGAAGAGGTGGATTCAAATTCACCAGCACCAGGAGGCGGATCAGTATCAGCCTTGGCTGCTGCACTTGGCTCAGCATTATCAAGCATGGTTGGACATTTAACGATTGGTAAAAAGAAATTTTTAGCCTTAGATGAAGAAATTCAAACAAAGTTTAAAGAACATTTAAGCGCGCTTAAACAATATAAAACAAAATTGGTTGAATTGATTGATAAGGACACAGACGCTTTTAATTCGATAATGGAAGCGGTTAGAATGCCTAAAAATACCGAAGAAGAAAAAGCCTTAAGATTAAAGAAAATGGAAGAAGGAACAATTGAAGCAATTCAAGTTCCATTAATGGTTGCTAAAGAGGCAGACAAGATGATGGATTATCTGCCGTTCATTTTAGAACATGGAAATAAACAGGCAGCCTCTGATTTTGGTGTCTCGGTGTTAATGATCGCAGCTGGTGTTGAAGGAGCGGTTCTTAATGTTTTGATTAATTTACCAGGATTGAGTAACGAAGAAACAAAGAGCAATTTTATTAAAGAGGCAAAAGAAGTTTTAGTTGAAGTAACAATGAAAAAAGAGTTGATCCTAAAACAAGTTTATCAGTATTTAGAATAGAGGTGCTATTTGCACTTTTATTTTTTTGAAATGATGATAAAAAAACAAAAGTGCATGCGCACAATAACGCCTCATTAACTTGTAGTTTAAGGCCTATTATTATATAATAAATGAGTATAAGAGGTGAGTTTATGAAAAATCAAAGTAACTTTATTAAAACAATTATGGAAAACGATTTAGCCAGCAAAAAACATGATTTAATCATCACTCGTTTTCCACCAGAACCAAATGGATTCTTACACATTGGTCATGCTAGAGCAGTTGTGAATAATTTTGAACTTGCCCAACATTTTGGGGGGTACACAAACCTAAGATATGATGATACAAACCCAATCAAAGAAGATGATATATACGTTAAATCAATATTAGAAGATATTCGTTGGTTAGGCTATGAACCAAAAAACATTTATTTCGCATCTGACTATTTCGAAGAAATGTATCAAAGAGCGATACTTTTAATTAAAAAAGGGGTTGCTTATGTTGATGATCTTTCGGCTGAGGAAATCGCATCCACGCGTGGAACACTTACTGAACCGGGAATAGAATCACCAAACAGAAACCGCCCAATTGAAGAAAGTCTTAAACTATTTGAAGATATGCGCAACGGTAAATTTGCAGAAGGGTCATATATTTTACGTGCTAAAATCGATATGGAAAGTCCTAACATGAATATGCGGGATCCAGTTATATATCGTATTTCATATGTACACCATCATAATACAAAAGATAAGTGGTGCATTTATCCAATGTATGATTACGCCCATCCACTTGAAGACGCAATTGAAGGTATTACTCATTCACTTTGCAGTTTAGAGTTTGAAGACCATCGTCCATTATATGATTGGTTTGTAGAACAAACAGAAATGCCATTGATTCCAAGACAAATTGAATTTGGCAGATTAAGCATTGAAAATACAATTATGAGTAAACGGTACTTAAGAGAACTGGTTGAACAAAAGAAAGTAATTGGCTGGGATGATCCAAGAATGCCTACTTTATCTGGTTTAAGAAGACGTGGATACACAGCAAGATCAATTCGTAATTTTATTCTTTCGACTGGATTATCAAAGGTTAATTCAATCGTTAGTACTGAGATGCTTGAAGCTGCACTTCGTGATGATCTACAGGATGAAGCAAAAAGAGTAATGGCGGTTATCAATCCCCTTAAAGTAACAATAACAAACTATCCTGACAATGAAGTTGAGTATTTAGAGGTGCCATACCATCCAAATAATCAGGAATTAGGAACAAGGAAAATTCCTTTTTCAAAACATCTTTATATTGAACAAGATGATTTTGTCGTTACTAAGCCGAATAACAAATATAAACGCTTGAGTTTAGGTGATGAAGTTAGACTTTTTCACACTTACTTCATTCGCTGTAATGAAGTTCTTTATAATAAGGACGGATCAGTAAAGGAAATCTTAGTAACCTATGATCCTACAACTAAAAGCGGCAGTGGATTTAACGAAAGAAAGCCAAACGGAACAATTCATTTTGTTGAAGCTACAAATGCTAGAAAAGCACAATTCAATTTCTTTGGACCAATGATTACAGGTGATGAAGATCTACCTTTACTCAAAAGATTTAATGAGGAGTCGTGGATCAAAAAGTTTGGTTATGTGGAAGAAGTATTAAAAGATGCCAAAGTAGATGAAAAGTTTCAGTTTTTAAGAAACGGCTTTTTCAATGTTGACTTAGATAACACTAAAGCGTGTTTGATTCTAAATGAAATTGTACCTTTAAAGAGCTCTTACAGATAAGGGATGATTACGATGATTGATTTCTTAGGTGGTTTAAATGAATCACAATTGGAAGCGGTTGTTCATGGTAATGGACCGCTTTTTGTTGTGGCAGGAGCAGGAACAGGAAAAACTAGAACTTTAACCACCAGAATCGCCTACTTAATTCATAGTGGTATAGAAGCAAACCGAATTCTGGCAGTAACATTTACAAATAAAGCAGCCAGAGAAATGAAGGAGCGTGTTATTGATATGGTCGGTCCACACGCAACTGGTGTCTGGCTTTATACATTCCATGGTTTTGGATTGCAGTTTTTGAGAAAGCATATTGCTGAATTGCCTTATGGTTATCGACCAAACTTTACCGTTATTGATGAAGAAGACGGAAAAAAGATTATTGTTGAACAAGCAAAAGTTTTAGAAATAGATATTAAGAAATATTCACCCAGAGTAGTTAAAAACTTAATTTCGCTATATAAATGTAATCGCCTTCCTATGTTCGAAAGAATAGACGAAGAAAGATTATACACCGCCTATCAAAAATATTTAATGGCCAATCAATTAGTTGATTTTGATGATTTGTTAATTTATACCCATGAGTTATTAAGGGACTATCAAGACATTCGTGATTATTATCAAATGTATTTTCAACACGTCCTAGTTGATGAATTTCAAGACACCGATGTTATTCAATACAAAATCTTAAGCATCTTAGGCAAAAAACACAAAAACATTTTTGTCGTTGGCGATCCTGATCAAAGTATCTACTCCTTTAGGGGAGCAAACTATCAAAATGCAGCTTACTTCCTAAAAGAATTTGAAGCAGAACAGGTCTTATTGGAAAAGAATTATCGCTCAACAAATAAAATACTAGCAGCAGCGAACAAACTTATCAGTTATAACATCAACAGACCCGCACCAAAGACATTGGAAAGCGATTTAGGCCAAGGTGAGCCAATTACCTATTTTGGTGCTGAAAATGATATGCAGGAAGTTTATTATGTTGTTAACCAAATTCAAAACTTACAGCACCGTGGAATTGATTATGATGATATTATTGTTCTTTATCGCAACAACGCACTAAGCCGTATTTTTGAAGATACATTGATGAAAGCTAATATTCCCTATATTATTTATGGAGGAATATCATTTTATGAACGAAAGGAAATTAAGGATATTCTAGCCTATTTAAAAACAGCCTTAAATCCACAATTAGACTTTTACTTAAAGCGAATCATTAATGAGCCAAGGAGACAAATAGGTAATATTACTGTTCAAAAGATAGATGATATCGCAAGAATAAGAAACATCTCCTTTTTTGAAGCGATTGATTATTTTGAGGGTTCAGGCACTACAAAAGCAAATTTGCTGCAGTTTAAGGAACTTATTTATACAATCCAAAAAGAACTTGATGAAATGGTGAGTCTTGAACAGGTAGTTCCGTTCTTAATGCATCAAACAGGGTATTTAAAAATGCTGCAAGACGATCAAAACGAATTGAGCGATGATCGAATCGAGAACCTAAAAGAATTGATTACTGTTTTTGTTCGTGGTGAAGAATACTATGAAGGAACACTTAAAGAAAGACTTAACCAATTACTAGACCAAATTGCCTTATACAGCAACCAAGACCAAGTTGCAGACGATCGTTCCAAGGTTAGGTTATCAACCTTTCACCAAGCTAAAGGACTAGAATTCAAAATTGTCTTTATGGTTTGTCTAGAAGAAGGTTTGTTTCCGAATGAGCGCTCAATGATGACTACCTTTGAATTAGAAGAGGAAAGACGAGTCTGCTATGTTGGTATGACTAGAGCAAAAGAAAAACTATATATGACGTATAGCAAAAGACGCTTAATTTACGGTTCATTAAGACTTAACATTCCTTCAAGATTTGTGTTAGAGGCAAAAGTTCAAGCTGAAGCGCCAAGCACATATGATGCAGGAGAAGAGACAAGATCAGTTTTGAAGGTTGGTGATCATGTAAGTCACCCTACCTTTAATAAAGGGGTTGTAGTGGCAATCGAAGCTGAGATCGCAACCATCGCTTTTGAATTCCCACATGGAATCAAAAAAATTTTAGAAAGCCATCCTACATTGAAAAAAATAAAGAAATAAAAACATTTTTATACTACCATTAATTAGGGTGATAATATGTTAAATGAAGAACAAAGGAAAGTTGTTTATGCAAACGAACGCTTTCTTTTTTTATTGGCAGGAGCTGGTAGTGGAAAGACGAGAGTAATAATTGAAAGGATATCATATCTTATCAATAGGGAAGTTGATGGGTCGAAAATTCTAGCAATCACTTTTACAAGAAAAGCGGCGGAAGAAATGCGGGTAAGATTAAAAAACAATGAAGTTAATATCTATACGTTTCACCAACTGTGCTATGAAAACATCAAAAAGCATAACCCAAAAGAACCAGTTATTATTGAGGATGAAAAAATCCCATTTACAAAAGAGGAAAAGTTAAACTTTAGTTTATATAAAAACGGTGAAAAGCGTTTAAGAAAGCCAAAAAAATATAACGAATATCAAGCATTTCTAAGTAAAAACAATGCTTATGACTTTGATGATTTGCTGTTGCAGTTCTATGAATTATTATCAAAGAAAACGATGGTAAACTATGATTATATTTTTATTGATGAGTTTCAAGACACCAATATTTTGCAATATAAAATCCTAAAGAAAATGATTCTGTCCAACACAGCCGTTTTTGCTGTAGGTGATCCGGATCAAAGTATCTATGCCTTTAGAGGAGCATCAGAAAAAGTCATTTTACAATATATCAACGACTACAATGCATCAATTTACAAATTATCATTAAATTATCGGTCTAACGCTTCAATCATCTTTCATGCCAATCAGTTAATCAAAAACAATGATCGCGAATTTAAAAAACAGTTGATTGCCAATAATAAAAAGACAAGTAATGTAGAACATTTGCTTTTTAAAAACGAAGATGAAGAAGCAATCTATATCATTGATTGGCTGAGAACACTTAAGACAAAAAAGACTGAAACCGCAATTCTTTTTCGTTATCACGAAAGGTCATACACACTAAAATACTACCTTCAGGTTAACGCTATTCCCTATCAAGACCAAGATCAACTCGATCTTCAGTTCGGCATCAATTTATTGACAATGCATCAAGCAAAGGGATTAGAATTTGACAATGTTTTAATATTGGGAGCAGAAAAACACGAAAACAGAGAAAACATGATTAAAACCGATGAGGAAGAAAGAAGGCTGATGTTTGTGGCGATGACGAGAGCGAGAATGACACTTATGTTTACTTCGGTCTTGCTCGATGAGCAAAAAGGACGTTTAAAACAAAGCAAATTTATTGAAGAAAGCCAAGTTAAAACGAAAATAATCAAGCATTTTAATGGTATAATATAGTTGGGTGAGTATGATGAATTATATAAAGAGAATCGAAGAATTGAAACAAATCATTAATCAAGCAAACACGGATTATCACACAAAAGATCAACCGACGATCTCTGATTATCAGTATGATTTGTATTTAAATGAATTAATTAAACTAGAAGAACAATACCCCGAATATAAAACAAATGATTCACCAACCCAGAAGATTGGTGGAGCTATTTTAAAGGGGTTTAAAAAAGTCAAACATACTGCGCCAATGATGTCTTTGGGTAATGTTTTTAACATTGAAGAATTGGGTGCGTTTTACCAAAGGTTGACTAAAACCGTAAAAAATTTTGAACTTGTTGCTGAACTTAAGATTGATGGATTAGCAATTAATCTTTTATATCAAGACGGCGTTTTTACGCAAGCGACAACCAGAGGTGATGGTGTTACTGGTGAAGATGTCACGGAAAACGTAAGAACAATTAAGTCATTGCCATTAAAACTTTCTAAACCTGTAACAATCGAAGTTAGAGGTGAAATTTATATGCCAGCAGCTAGCTTTCAAAAATTAAACGAACAAAGAATTTTAAAGGAAGAGCCGCTATTTGCAAATCCAAGAAATGCAGCTGCAGGAACAATTCGCCAACTTGATTCAAAGATTGTAGCGAAAAGAGACTTAGATCTATTTGTTTATCATTTAGTTACTCCATTTGAAACTATTAACACACAAGTTGAAGCGCTTGAATCGTTAAAACAGTGGGGTTTTAAAGTTAATTCACACTATCAGTTAATCAAGGATGAAACCGAACTAATAGAGGCAGTCGAACATTACAACCAACTACGTAAAAATATCTCTTATGATACGGATGGTGTTGTTATAAAAGTCAATGACTTTAAACAGCAAAACCTGTTTGGTTCAACCGAAAAAGCGCCACGTTGGGCGATTGCATATAAATTTAGGGCTGAACAAAAAGAAACCAAAATATTGGATATTACTTTTCAAGTCGGAAGAACAGGAGTTATTACTCCGGTTGCTGAATTGAAACCCGTTTTAGTATCAGGAAGCACAATATCAAGAGCAACCCTGCATAACGAAGATTACATCTTGGAAAGGGATATCCGTGTCGGTGACTTTGTTTATGTTCATAAAGCAGGTGAAATCATTCCCGAAATCGTTTCCGTGGCCAAAGAAAAAAGAACAGAGCAACAGCCGTTTAAGATGATTGAGAACTGTCCTGTTTGTAATTCTATGTTATTAAGAAAAGAAGATGAAGCAGACCATTACTGTACTAATCCAAGCTGTCCTGGTAAAAATGTTAACGGCTTGATTCACTTTGCCAGCCGAAACGCTATGAATATTGAAACACTAGGCGATAAAGTCATTGGAATATTACATGATTTAGGATTTTTAAATACAATTACGGATATTTATCTACTAAAAAACAAAAAAGAAGACTTAATGACTATACCTGGTTTTGGTGAAAAGAAAGTCTTAAACCTATTAAATGCAATTGAGCATAGCAAAGCAAATGGTTTTGATACCTTACTCTTTGGCTTGGGTATTAAACATGTTGGGGCAAAAGTAGCAAAAATATTGGTTAAACATTACCAGACAATTGAAGCCATCGCTCAGGCAACCGAAGAGGATTTAAGTCAGATTCCCGACATCGGACCAATGATTGCTCAAAGCGTTGTTAACTATTTCAACGATCAACCAAACGTTGATTTAATCAAACAGCTACAAGACTTGGGTCTTAATTTCGCATATGAACCAGAAGATATGATTGAACATGAGTTTAACAACAAGACGTTTGTTATTACGGGTAAGCTTCAATCGTATTCAAGAGAACAGGCGGCGCAAATAATTGAAAGGCACGGCGGTAAAGTCAGTTCCTCGGTTAGCGCTAAAACAGATTATCTTTTAGCAGGTGAGGATGCTGGGTCAAAACTTAAAAAAGCACAGTCATTAAACATTAATATTTTAGACGAAACAACATTCAAGGAGATGCTTCATGATAAATGATTGGATAAAAGTAAGAGGAGCTAGAGAAAACAATTTAGCAAACATTAATATTGATATACCTAAAAATAAGTTGGTCGTAATGACCGGTATTTCCGGAAGTGGTAAATCATCATTAGCTTTTGATACTCTCTACCAAGAAGGACAAAGGCGCTATATGGAAAGCTTAAGTGCATATGCGCGTCAATTTTTAGGTAATTTTGAAAAACCAGATGTCGATCGGATTGATGGTTTAAGTCCTTCAATTAGTATTGATCAAAGAACGACATCCAATAATCCTCGTTCAACAGTGGGAACAATAACAGAAATCTATGATTATTTAAGACTTCTATATGCAAGAATCGGAATCCCATATTGTCCCGGAAGCGATGAACCATTAACAAAGCAATCAATTGAAGAAATGACAAATAAAGTATTACAACTAGAAACCGATAGTAGAGTTCTAGTTCTATCACCGGTTGTTGATCAACAAAAAGGCGGTCAAAAGAAATTAGTCTCACATTTCATTAAAGAGGGATTCACAAGAGCGATTGTCAATGGTGAATTGATTTTATTAGAAGACTTTGTCGAATTAGACAAAAACAAAAAACACAGAATTGATTTAGTCGTTGACCGTTTGATTGTAAGAGATGAAATACGCAGTCGCTTGTATGATGCTTTAGAACTGGCCGCAAAAATGGCGAACGGAAAAACAAAAGTATTAGTTAATGAAAAAGAAGTTTTGCAGTTTAGTCAACATTATAGCTGCAGCGATTCTGATTTTACAATTCCGGAACTTGAGCCAAGATTGTTTTCATTTAACACACCACTTGGAGCATGTTCGACGTGTAATGGATTGGGAATCAAGTTGGAAGTATCAGAGGATTTGGTTTTAGATCCAACCAAACCACTACTAGATGGTGGTATTATTCCTTATAAAAATAATGATGAAGAAAATCTATCAAGTAAGATGTTGGAAGAAGTATGTCGTATTTATAACATTCCCCTTCATCTTCCGATCGTTGAATTAGCAAGAGAGCATTTAGATATAATCCTATATGGTTCGCCAGATCCCATTCACTTTAAATTACGATCATCATCGGGGCGAGTACATGAAAAAGTTGAGCATCATGAAGGTGTTATTAATAACTTATCGCGTCGTTATCGGGAGACAACAAGCGAATGGATTCAAACGTGGATTGAAGGTTTTATGACTGAATCTATTTGTCCGACCTGTGAAGGAAAAAGATTAAACCAACAAGCATTATCGGTTAAGATTGGAAATAAGAACATCTCCGAATTGACGGCATTATCAACTGTTGAAATTATTGATTTCTTAAACAAACTTGAATTGGGTCAAGAAGAGAGACAGATTGCAAGACTAGCCTTAAATGAAATTGTTTCACGGCTAACATTTTTAACTGATGTTGGACTTAGTTATCTAACGCTAGCCAGAAGCGGTGGGACCCTCTCTGGCGGTGAAGCACAACGAATTCGCCTTGCAACACAAATCGGTTCAAAATTAACAGGGGTTTTATATGTATTGGATGAACCATCAATTGGTCTTCATCAAAAGGATAATGAAAAACTAGTTAATACATTGAAGAAGATGCGTGATTTAGGCAACACCTTAATTGTCGTTGAACATGATCATGAAACAATGTTAGCGTCCGACTATTTAATTGACATCGGTCCAGGAGCTGGAAAAGCTGGTGGTAAAGTTGTTTCTTTTGGAACACCACAGGAAGTAACTAAAGATGAAAAGAGCATTACGGGGCGTTATTTATCCGGAATTGAAAAAATCTCTTATCCGAAAAAAAGAAGACTAGGCAATGGACACGATATTATGGTCATTGGTGCCAAAGAAAACAACTTAAAAGATATCTCAGTATCATTTCCGATGCAAAAACTAACCGTAGTTACCGGTGTATCCGGTAGCGGTAAATCAACATTAGTAAATAATATTTTATTAAGAGGCCTATATCAAAGAAAATATAAAAGTAAAGAAAAACCAGGTAAACATGATGCAATCCATGATCATCAAATGATTGATCGTGTAATTGAAATTTCTCAATCACCGATTGGGAGAACACCAAGAAGTAATCCCGCAACATATACTGGTGTTTTTGATGACATTCGTGATCTATATGCTCAGACAAATGAAGCGAAGGCACGGGGCTATTTAAAGGGAAGGTTTTCATTTAACGTTCGTGGTGGACGGTGTGAAGCGTGCTCTGGTGATGGCGTGAAAAAAATATCAATGCATTTTTTACCGGATGTATTTGTACCCTGTGAAGTGTGTGGTGGAAAACGCTACAACTTTGAAACACTGCAAATTAAATTTAGAGGCAAACAGATCGCAGACGTTTTAGATATGACTATCCAAGAAGCGTTAGAATTCTTTGAAAACCATCCACGTATCTACGATAAGTTGAAGACATTATACGATGTTGGTTTAGGTTATCTGACGCTGGGCCAATCATCAACCACACTCTCTGGCGGTGAAGCACAACGTGTAAAACTAGCAAGTGAGTTATATCGCCGAATTACAGAATCTTCAATTTATATCCTAGATGAACCAACAACGGGACTACACACTCACGATGTAAAAAAACTAATCCAAGTGTTACACAAAATCGTTGATGAAGGTGCTACTGTTGTCGTAATTGAACATAACCTTGATATCATCAAAAATGCCGATCATATTATTGATTTAGGTCCTGAAGGCGGAGATAAGGGCGGCTATGTTGTAGCTGTTGGAACACCAGAAGACGTTGCTAAAGTTAAAGAAAGTTATACTGGACAGTATTTGAAACGAGTTTTAAAGTAATAAATTACTCAATACTTTGTTATAATGGGTATTGAAAGAGGACAGTTTATGAAAAAAGATGATAATGAAAAAAAGGATGATTTAACACAGGAAGAGATTCAGGATTTACTTGATGAACTTAAAAAATCTAGTAGGGGCAATAAAAAATTGTTTGCACTTGCATTTTTATTGCATCCCAAATTCGTTTACCACATCATTCTTTCACTTTCTGTCAATCTAATTATGGCGGCTGTAGTGATGGGCTTTTTAGCTTTCCTAGGTTACCCAGTCATTTACTTCGATATCGTTGCCTTTTTAGTCGCGATTATCCTATATACTTTAGTCGAAAACTTTTTGAAAATCATTTTATATCGTTATTTTTTAAAATACTTCATTATTAGTTTTGGTTTATTATCGTTAATATTGAATATCATAATTTTCTGGAGTCTGGAGTTTTTCTTAAAGCCGAACTTTTATTTCTACGACTTTTCTAGTTTAATCATGTTTGCAACAATTTTTTCAATTCTGCGGTTTATTCTAGCGAATTACATAAAATCGTTTTTCATGTCGACCACAAATATTAGGAGGATACCATGACCTTAAAGGTTAAGCAATTGATTGAAGATTTAAATTTAACCATTCTATCGGGAGAGGAAACATTAGAAAGGAAAATCAAAGCGGAAATGCTATCGCGCCCTGGCGTAGAGCTTGCTGGTTTTTTTGATTTCTATGAACCAGAAAGAATTGTCTTGATTGGTTCAAAAGAAGCGACATTTATGAATCTCTTAGATCGAGATGTTTGTATCGAGAGAGTCGAAAAAATGTTAAGTCAAAAACCACCGTGCATTGTATTTTCCGTTAATGTAAAAGTGCAGGATTTCTTCTTTGACATTGCCAAGAAACACAATGTGGCTCTTCTAAAAAGTCCAATTCGAACAACGGCGATTAGTAGTATGTTGTATTCCTATTTGCACAGTAAGTTCGCACCAAGAACAAGCATGCACGGTGTCTTAGTTGATATTCATGGTATGGGAACACTGATTACCGGTAAAAGTGGAGTTGGGAAAAGCGAAACGGCTTTAGAGTTGATTAAACGCGGACACATCCTAGTCAGTGATGACTTAGTTGAAATATTTGAAGCCGCTCATGGCGTTTTAGTCGGTAGTGCACCTAAACTGATTG
>JBAYPP010000002.1:0-34789 GCA_041677585.1 Acholeplasmataceae bacterium | reverse complement strand
CTAAGATTAATGATAAAGATATTACTAATTTAAACGATATTAGAAGAGAGTTAAGTGGTACTAAAGCAGGCGATGCTGTTAGCTTAACAGTCATCCGTAAACAAGGTAGTGAGTTTGTTGAGCTGGAATTTGACATTACGTTATCATGATTGAGAAGACATTAGCAAAGCTAATCGAAAGTGGCTTAACAATCAGTTTTGCCGAAAGTGTGACCGGTGGCGGATTAGCATATGAATTGGTCAAAGAGGCCGGGGCATCAAATGTCATCAAGGGTAGTGTTGTCGCCTATAGTTCAAATGCTAAGACGAAAGTCTTGAAAGTTAAGTCAAACACAATTAAAAAGCACGGTTTAGTAAGTGCAGAAGTTTCATATGAAATGGCACGATTTATCCAAAAAATGTTTTGTTCTGATTTAGCCGTTTCAACAACCGGAAATGCTGGCCCAACTTTTTTAGATCAGAAGGACAGACAGGAAGTATATGTTACGATTTTGTTTCATCATCAACAATTCAATTATCATTTAACTTTTGCAAATGAAACAAGAGAAAATGTTTTAAAATCAACAATAAGAATAGTGTATGAAAAGATTTATGAAATCCTAACCGGATTTAAATGAAATGAATCGTTGTAATGCGTTGAAATCTTGTTATAACTATGTTATAATAACTTGTCGTAAGATAATCCTTGTCTTATTAAGACCATAGACCATAAGGAGGTAGAATATGAAAAAATATGAAGTGATGTTTATCATTCGTCCAACTGTTGAAAGTGATAACACGAAAAAGATTGTTAACCAATTTACCGAATTGTTTACAAACTATAATAGTCAGGTGTTAGAGCTTAAAGAGTTGGGGCTAAAAGATTTAGCTTATGAGATTGATCACCACAGAAAAGGATATTATGTATGGTTGCTCGTTTCAGCAACGCCAGAAGCGATTGCTGAATTTAATCGTGTTGTCCGTATTAACGAAGAAATTATTCGTTTCATCGTTGTAAAGGAAGGCGAGTAAAGTGATCAATCGTACCGTTTTAGTGGGGAGAATAACAAAAGACCCTGAATTAAGAACAACACAATCAAACATTAGTGTTGTCCGTTTTACCTTGGCTGTAAATCGTCAATTCACCGATCAAGCAGGTGAAAGACAAGCAGACTTCATTCAATGTACTGCATGGCGTAAGCAAGCCGAAAATTTAGCCCGTTATGTTAAAAAAGGTGCTTTGTTAGGAGTTGAAGGACGCATTCAGACAAGTCAATATGAGGTTGACGGAAACATGCGTTATGTTACCGAAGTAATTTGTGACACAGTTCAATTTTTAGAAAGCAAGGGCAGCTCAAACCAAGAAGAAAAAGAAGATGATTTAGCAGACAATGATGATTTTTATGAAACAAGTAAACAATTGGCTGCTGAAGATGACTTACCATTTTAAAAAGGAGATTATGAATTATGCAACAAAATAGACGTGGCGGATTTAAGAAAAGACGTAAAGTATGCTACTTTACTCAAAATAAAGTTGAGCATATTGACTTTAAAGATGTTGAATTATTAAAACGCTTTATAACAGACCGTGGTAAAATTCTACCAAGAAGAGTTACCGGCACTTCAGCTAAATGGCAAAGACCACTTGCTGTAGCGATCAAACGTGCTCGTCACATGGCAATATTACCATTTGTAAAAGATTAATGAGCAAACTGCAGCAATGCAGTTTTTCTTATCTTTTATTTCATTGAAAAAAACGTTGTTTATTGATATAATGCTACTAAGTAGGTGATTGTATGAAACGCTGGATTTACTTTGCTTTGACAAGTCTTTTCTTTGTTATTGCTGTTATTATACATATTTTTGAACTATTGGAACATGAAACAATGTTATATAGTTCAATTGTCTTAATTATTGGCTTTGTCGGCTTTTTTAGCGGACTGTTTTTAATCTTTAATTATCAACTTCAGCAAAAAATTAAGACCCTACAAAATAGACTATCGATGTGGACAAAACTATCTTATCACCTTAATCAAGTCGGTGACGAGATTTTTAATGAACTACCAATCGGTATTATTGCCGTTGATGAAGAATTTGAAATCAAATGGGCTAACCCTCATGCGAAAACTATTTTTGATCCCAAAATGATCGGCAAAGATTTAGTTGATATATCACCAACAATGCATCAATCCGCTCTAGCCAGTAAGGTAGTATTTTTAGTCACGATCAAAGAAGAAGTATATGAGGTTCAGTATCGTCCTGAGCATCAATTTTTCTATTTGTTCAACGTAAGCGAAAGAGAAAAGATTAAAGATAAGTATTCGGATCACATACCCGCTTTAGCAATTATTTATTTAGACAACCTAGATGAAACATTAGCATCATTAGATGTTTCGGAACAATCAAGCCTCAAAGGCGATTATTTAGGCGCGATTGCAGATTGGGTTGAACGTTACAATGGTTACTTAAAACCATATGGCGATGAAAGGATGCTTGTTTTCTTATATAGGAAGCAATTAAGAAAGATGATTGAAGACAAATTTGATGTTCTGGATCGTATTCGCTTAATTTCCAGTCAAAATCAATTGCGAGTCAGCGCTTCAATTGGTGTCTCTTCTTGGGATGTATCATATGAAGAACAAGGAGTCTATGCCCAAAACGCAATTGAATTAGCGGAAAAACGTGGTGGTGATCAAGTAGTTGTCAATATTCAAGATGAAAAGATTGTTTACTTTGGTGCTAAGCAAGATGTCAAAGCGAAAAGCTCACGCGTTAGTATTAGGATTAACGCTCAAACAATTAAGGAGTTTATTGAACAATCAAGCACAGTAATCGTCATGGGTCACACGCAAACCGATTTAGATGCATTTGGTTCGATGCTTGCCGTTTACCACATGGCGAAAATGAGTAAAAAACAGACATTGATTGTCGTTGATAAAAATCAGTTAGACCAAACGGTCTCCAAAGTTTATCAACACTTAATGACTGACTTTGCGATGTTAAAGGACCGTTTCATTACATCAGAACAAGCATTGGAAATGATGACACCAGACCATTTGTTAATCGTCGTTGACTCACAGTCACCACGAGTCGTAATGAACAGAGAACTCTTGGATAAAGCCTCAAAACTAATCGTAATTGACCATCATAGAGCAAGTGAAGAGGGCTTTAACGCGAGCTTTTCATATGTTGAGCCATCCGCATCATCAACAGTTGAATTAGTGATGGAACTGATCAATTTTTATAAATTAGGTGAAGACATTAAACTCTTACCAATTGAAGCTTCAATCATGTATGGCGGTTTGGTTGTTGATACAAATAACTTTACAACTAGGACAGGAGCTAGAACATTTGAGGTTGCCTCAAAACTAAAAGAATTAGGTGCTGATGCAGCAGATGTTAAAATTTGGTTAAGAAGAGATTTATTAAGAACAATTGAAATTTCGAGACTACTAGGTCAAGTTGAAGTCTTCCTTGATCGGTTTGCGTTTGTTGTAACAGAGGACATCTATGAAGACCGTGTTCTATTGGCTCAAGTTTCTGATGCGGCAATGCAGATCAATGGAATTGATGCTTCTTTTACAATTGTTCGAATTGACGAAAACACAGTCGGTGTAAGTGCACGTTCAATTCAAGATGTTAACGTGCAATTATTAATGGAATATATTGGTGGTGGTGGACACTTAAATAGCGCTGCTGCTCAAGTAAAAAACAAGACAATTGAAGAAGTATTTAACAAGATTAAAGAATCACTGACGTTAGAATATGGTAGTGGAGGGGAAACAATGAAAGTAATTTTATTAGAAGATGTTAAAGGTAGAGGAACAAAAAATCAGATTATCGAAGTAGCAAACGGTTTTGGTCAGTTTTTAATCTCACAAAACAAAGCGCTTTTAGCAACTGATGAAGCGGTTAATAAATTAAAGGCCGCTGAAGAGGAAGCCAAGAAAGAATATGAAAAATATTTACAATTGATGAATAAGCTTAAATCAGAAATTGACAATAGGAAAATAACTTTACCAATTCAAACTGGGCAAGATGGAAAACTGTTTGGTAGTATTACAACAAAACAAATTGCCGAACAATTTGAAAAAGAACACAGTATCTTAATCGACCGAAAAAAAATCGATTTGCAAAGTGAAATCAACTCAATTGGTATTTATACCGCTAGTGTAACACTCTATCGCGACATTAGGGCTCAATTTGAAATTCATATCGTTGAAAAATAGGAGGCATTATGAAAAAAACACCAATTTATCATCGTGATGCCGAACAATCAGTTTTAGGATCAATCTTTTTGGATCCTAAAGAAATTGTTAATGTACTCGATGTGCTAAATCAAAATGATTTTTATGAAAAACAACATCGCCTCATCTATTTAGCGATGACTAAACTTTTTGAAGATGATAAGGCGATTGATTACACAAGCGTTTCTGGTCAACTCGAAAAAGAAAACAACCTCCAACTAGTTGGCGGCATCTCCTATTTAATTGAATTATCAAGAGCAGTACCTTCAACTTCAAACTTGGAAACATATATTGACTTGGTCAAAGATAGTTCTTTAAAACGTCAAGTAATTGAAGCGGCAGAAAAGATTATTTCTGATGCTGATAGAATACCTGATGCAAAAGAGTATTTAGAAAAAGCAGAAGAAGATATTTTCGCACTCGCAAATAAAAGAAAGACAAGTGAGTTTGCTACTATATCGCAGATACTAGAAGAAGTTAGAGAAAAAACCGAGAAAAACCGAAATAAAAAAGGCGGTATTACTGGTTTAAGAACGGGCTTTAGTAACTTAGACACTTTAACTGCCGGTCTTCAAAGGGAAGAATTAATTATTTTAGCAGCTAGACCATCAATGGGTAAGAGTGCTTTTGCGATGAATTTAGCATTAAACGTTGCTAAACATAACTCTGATGGTAAAGGACATGTTGCAATCTTTAGTTTAGAGATGAGCAATGAGCAATTAGTTGGCAGAATGTTAAGTAGCGAGTCAGGTATTGAAAACATGAAGATTAGAAATGGTGACTTAAACGCTAACGATTGGAACCATTTAGGTCTTACAATGGAAAACTTAAAAAAATTAAATGTTATTTTTGATGACTCTGCTGCTGTAACAATGGCTGATATTCGTGCTAAGTGTCGTAAGATAAGTCAAGATGGGCGTCTAGATTTTGTTGTCATTGATTATTTACAGTTAATTAAGGGTGACGGAAGATCAGGTAACAGACAGGAAGAAGTAGCAAGAATTTCCAGAAGTTTAAAACAAATGGCAAGAGAACTTAAAGTACCGGTTTTAGCGTTATCACAGTTATCACGTGAAGTAGAGAAATCAGAAGATAAAAGACCAACTCTTGCACACTTGCGTGAATCAGGAAGCATTGAGCAAGATGCGGATATCGTATTGTTTTTATATCGAAAAGACTACTATGAGCATAGTGTTGAAAACAAAACGGGAGATGTTGAACTGATTGTTGCTAAAAACAGACAAGGGATGTCTGGTCGAAGCTTAAAATATGCATTCGCAACCGAATTTAGTCGCTTTACAGTTCGTGATTACCAAGACACTGACCGTGATTAGGAAAAATTAAGTTTGATGAAAATAATAAAAGAGGACAAAAATCCTCTTTTATTGTTTAAAAATAACTTATTATCTTCAATGATTAAGCAATTGTGTATGATAACATCCAAATGTGTTTTTCAAGATTTGCTGTTGCACCAATAAATAGATCGGCTGTACCTTCATCTTCAACTTCCTGAGCTAAGACAATCGCTTCTTTAAATTCAATTGTTAGCAGTTTTAAATCATTAATAACGTGCTTAACCATTGTTTTTGCATCATCAATTGTTGATGCTTCCTCCAATGATGTTTTAGCTAAATATGCCTTTAATGTTGATGATGGATGACCACCAATAGTAATTAATCTTTCAGCAACTTCATCATAAAGCTCATTTATTTCATCATAAAGCTCCTCGAACTTTTCATGAAGGGTGTAAAAACTAGGGCCCTTTACAAACCAATGATAGTGATGCAGCTTTGTGAACAGCACACTCAAGTTGGCGACTTGCTTATCCATTACGTCATATAATTTTTTCAAAGTATACACTTCCTTTCTTAAACTGTCTTAATTATAACATTATAGGGCTTTATTTGCAAGAAATAAGCATTTGCTGAGCAATTGAAAAAAATAGTAAAAACACCATAAATATGGTAAAATATTTCAGTGGGTGATATTATGTATGATCGTTTAGAAATAATTGAAAAACGATATCAAATGATTCAAGATAAACTAGCCAAGGGGTCATTGGAAGTCAAAGAGATGACGCCTTTACTAAAAGAACTAAGTTCGATTGAAGAGGTAGTTGAAGTTTTTCGGTTTTATAAAAATAAGCAAACAGAATTAAAGGATTTAGAAGAAATAATCAAGACTGAAGATGACCAAGAAGTTTTATTAATGGCCAAAACAGAAATAGATGAAATAGATGAATTATTAGTCAAGCTTGATGAAAAACTAAAAATCTTGTTGCTGCCGAAAGATCCTAACGACGAAAGAAACGTAATTATGGAAATCAAAGGTGCTGCCGGAGGCGATGAGGGTAACATTTTTGCGGGTGATTTATACCGTATGTATCATAAATACGCCGAATCAAGGAACTGGAAAATTGAAGTTTTAAATGCGATGGAAGGATCAATGGGAGGATTTACTTCAATTGAGTTTTTAATCTTAGGCAAACAAGCTTATTCAAGCTTAAAATATGAGTCTGGAACACATCGTGTTCAACGCGTACCAGAAACAGAATCACAAGGAAGAGTTCATACATCAACAGCAACCGTCTTAATCATGCCAGAAGCGGAAGAAGTTGAAGTAGATGTTAAATGGGAAGATATCAGGGTTGATACATTTAACTCAAGCGGTCCCGGTGGACAATCAGTTAATACTACCAAATCAGCTGTTCGTCTAACACATGTGCCAACCGGAATAATGGTTGCATGTCAAGAGGGTAAAAGCCAACACGAAAACAAAGATAAAGCCTTCCGGTTATTAAAAACAAGAATTTATGATCGGTTCATCCAAGAGCAATTGGAAAAAGAGGGGCAAGAACGTAAGGCTTTAGTTGGTCGTGGTGACAGAAGCGAGAAAATCAGAACTTACAATTACCCGCAAAATCGTGTTACAGACCACAGAATTGGCTTAACACTACAAAGATTGGATGCTGTCATTGAAGGTCGTCTAGACTTAATATTAGAGCCCTTACATAATGAGTTTCAAAAAAGACAGTTAATGGGTGAAGAAAAGTGACCTATGAACAACTTTTAAATAAAGCGGTCAGATTGGCGAAAAAAGAAGCTAAAGAAATAGAAGCGGCAAAAGTATTGTTAGTTGAACTTTCGGGATTATCATCGAGTGAATTTTATCTTAGTTATAAAATGGAAGTTTCAGAGGATTTTATTGCTAAATATGAAACTTTATTGAAACGATATCTATATGATCATGAACCAATTCAACATTTACTGGGCTACTCCTATTTTTATGGATATAGATTAAAGGTAAACGAAGATGTTTTAATCCCTAGAGCAGAAACAGAACAGCTGGTCGAATGGGTATTATCTTTATATGATACCTATTTTAATAATCAAGAAGTTGACGTCTTAGACTTAGGTACAGGTAGCGGTTGTATCGCGATTGCTTTAGCGTTAGAAGAGCAAAAAATGAAAGTGGATGCTATTGATGTTACAAAAGAAGCATTAGAGGTTGCCAAGAGTAACGCAAACACCTTAAGAGCAAGCATTTCTTTCAAAGTAAGTTCATGGTTTGACAATGTTACAAAAAAATATGATATCATTGTAGCAAACCCACCATATATTCCCGATATTGAAGTAGTAGATTCAATTGTCAAAAAGGAACCATCTCAGGCTTTATATGGCGGAGCAGATGGTTTAGATCCCTATAGACAGATTTTGTCCCAAGCAGAAAAACATCTTAAACCGAAAGCATTGATTGCTTTTGAGCACGGATTTCAACATAAAGATAAAATGTTTGAATTAGCAAAAAAATATTTTCCCAACGCATTTATTTTCCAAGAAAAGGATTTAGCAAATAAAGATCGATTTACATTCGTTTATATTGGAGAAAAAGATGAAGGACAAAACACTAGTAATATTGCCAACTGATACCGTCTATGGTCTTGCGGCGAAACTTTATGATCAAGCTGCGCTTAATTTGATTTATCAAATCAAAGGCCGAGACTTAAACAAGCAAATTCCAGTTTTATGCTCGAATCTTGAGCAGGCAAAAAAGATTGGTCTATTTTCGAATGCTGCTTTAAAACTGGCTAAATGTTTTTGGCCAGGGGCATTGACAATTGTTTTAAAAAGCACAGAAGAACATTTTAAAATAACCGGTGAAAAGACAATTGCGATAAGAATTCCCGACCATAAAGAAACCTTGAACTTTATTCAAAAGAACGGTCCCTTAAGAACAACAAGCTTAAATCACAGTGGAGAACCGCCGCTATTTGATGAGAAAACAATAGAAGAAAGATATCGTAAATTTGTTGATCAAATCTTTTTGCAAGCTGAAAGTTCATTTAGTCATCAAGCATCAACAGTTGTTGATGCCAGTAATAATAATGTTAAGATTATTCGTTTAGGTCATCTAAAAGAAGAGGATCTATTACTATGCATAAATAAGTAAGTAAGCAAAAAACTCTGCAATAAGCCGGAGTTTTTTCATTAAGGAGGAGACATGGAAAATAAGCTAAAATGGTATCATAAAGCGATTGTATATCAAATTTATCCAAGAAGTTTCTATGATTCGAACGGTGATGGTATTGGTGATATTCAAGGAATCATTGCCAAACTAGATTACTTAAAAAAATTAGGAGTAAATGCTATTTGGTTGTCACCGGTGTATCGTTCACCCAATGATGATAATGGCTACGATATTAGTGACTATTGTGATATTAATCCTGAATACGGAACGATGGATGATATGGATCAATTAATTCTAGAGGCAAAAAAAAGAGATCTAAAAATCATTATGGATTTAGTCATTAATCATACTTCGGATGAACATCCCTGGTTTATTGCTAGTAAAGATCCTAAGAGTAAATACCGCGATTATTACATTTGGCAAGACAAACCAAATAATTGGACCAGTTTTTTTGCAGGTCCCGCTTGGACAAAAGTAAATGATGCCTACTATCTTCATTTGTTCAGCAAAAAACAGCCAGACTTAAACTGGAAGAACCCCAAGGTTATGGAAGAAATAAAAAAAATCTTACATTTTTGGTTAAAAAAGGGAATTGCCGGCTTTCGCTGTGATGTCATTAATATCATCTATAAAACAACATTAGAAGATGGTAAGAAGCGCTTTGTTTTAACAGGTAAAGAACATTATCACTCGCAAGCAGGATGTCACCGGATATTAAAAGAATTAAGAAGTGATGTTTTGGAACAGTATGACTGTTTTACAGTTGGTGAAACTGTTTTAGTTAATACCCAGCAAGCAAATGAACTTATACATCCCGATAGAAAAGAATTAGATATGGTCTTTGGCTTTGAACACATGGATGTTGATCACATTAATAATAAATGGTTTAAGACAAAATTCAAACCAAAGAAAATGATGAAGGTTTTAAACACTTGGCAACAAGAAGTCTACTGGAATGCGAACTATTTCGAAAATCATGATCAACCGCGATCAGTATCAAGATATTTAAAAAACGACGAAAAATACCGTGTTGTTGGTGCGAAGATGCTCGCGACACTTAATCTATCCTTAAGAGGAACACCGTACATTTATCAAGGTCAAGAAATTGGAATGACAAATGCCAATTTCAGGACAATAGAAGAGTATCGCGATTTAGAAAGCATTCGGATTGAGAAACTTGCAAGAAAGCTTTGGTTTCCTAAATGGTTAAGAATGAGAATCCTTAGTAAGGCAAGTCGTGATAATGCTAGACAGCCACTTCAATGGAATCAAGCGGGAGGCTTCACCACCGGCAATAGCACATGGATTCCTGAAAATCCGAATAAGTCATACATCAACATCGAAGATCAAACAAAAGATAAAAACTCAATTTTGAAATACTACCAGGAATTGATAAAGTTTAGAAATGAGTCGGAAGCTCTGCTAAAGGGTAATTTTAAACCTTACTCAGCAACAAAGAAAATATATTCGTTTATCCGAGAATCAAACGATCAAAAACTATTAATTGTTTTGAATATGTCAAATAAAAAACCAAGAATTCCCAAAGGAATCAAAGGTGACATAGTAGTTTCAAATTATCATCGAACTAATTTTATAAACCCTAGATTAAACCCCTATGAAGCATTAATAATTGATATTACAAGGAGAGAAGCATGAATACAATTCCAAACAAAACAAAATATGTTTACAGTGTAAGCTCAATGGGAAGAGATATGCTCTATACTCTGTATAGCACATATCTAATCGTCTTTTTTACAGATGCTTTAAAGTTGTCCGACTGGGAATTGATTGCCGTTGGGATCGTCATTACGATTGCCAGAATCTGGGATGCGATTAATGATCCGATTATGGGTATTATTGTTGATAATACAAAATCAAAAAGAGGAAAGTTTAAACCATGGATTTTGATTGGGGGACTATCAAGTGCCGCAGCCGTTTTCTTATTATTCCAAAACTATCGAAGTTTAGGTTTATACGGTATTCCATTTGTCGTAATTTTCACGATTCTTTATTTGATTTTAGAAATTGCCTATACGATGAATGACATTGCCTATTGGTCGATGTATCCATCCTTTTCAACTTCACCAAAAGAAAGAGAAAAGGTCGGTTCATTAGCACGAGTGTTTGCCAGCTTGGGTATGTTTATTGTTATCGCGTTAGTACCGATCTTTTACACTAACTATAGCGGAGGACCAATAAAGGCATTTGGCATAATGGCTCTTGTCAGTGCGGTTATCTTTATTATATCCCAACTGTTTGTCTACTTTTTTGTGGAATCAAGTCAGGAACCAATTATTCAAACAAAGCAGGAAAAAACAAAACTAAAGGACATTTTCCGTCTGATCTTTAAAAATGATCAATTAGTCGTAATCATTATCGCTATTTTATTGTTTAACACCGGCTATTTTATTACTGCTGCCTTAGGAATCTATTACTTTAACTACGATTTTAATAAATACGGTGGCATTGAGTTTACCTTGTTTTCCGTTGTCTTGGCAGTCAGTCAATTAGGGGCTTTATTAATCTTTCCTGCATTAGTGAAAAAAATTAGTCGAAAAAAATTGTTCGCGATTGCAATCGGATTGATTATATTTGGTTATCTCTTCTTTATGGCAAGCGGCTATATAATGCCACAAAACATGTTGGTCTTAAGTATTGCAGGATTCTTCTTGTTTAGTGGTCAAGGGTTTATTCAAGTGCTCGTTTTAGTAATGCTGGCTGACACAATTGAATATGGTCAGTGGAAGTTAGGAACGAGAAATGAGAGCGTTGTTTTTTCAATCAATCCATTTGTCACAAAATTAGCCACCTCAATTCAAACAGCAGTAGTTACGGTCACTTTGGTTTTGACTGGTCTTAATAATAACGTTATTGGACCGTTAACAGATGCCGTTAATGCAAATCCAAATATGCGAACCGAAGAAAAAAGAGCGATGATCAGCGCCAATATCACACCCGAAATGATTGCGGGATTAAGGGTCTCGATGCTTGTTGTTCCACTAATATTAATTTTATTGTCATATGGTATTTATCGTTGGAAGTATAAGATTGATAAAGAATTGTATCAAACAATCATCAATGACTTAAAAGAACGAGTAGAACAAGAATGATAATGAAAGAAAAACGCATTTTTGAATTTAAATGCGTTTTTTATAGAGGGATGAAACGGGTTGTTTTTCCTAAGGATTCTTTTTTGACAAGGATATATTCAATCTCTTTTAAAGCAGCTAAGTCTTCTTCATATAAGGCCAACTTGTAACTCACGGCTTCTAAAAAGGTTTTTTCGATAACTGTAATATTATTTTGCTCTAAATAATGATCAATTGTTTGAATATTATTATAGTTAAATAAGATATTATAAACCAAGACTGTTTTTTTATGATAATATTGAGCCAATTTTAAAACTTCAGCGGTTGCTTTTGTATAGGCGCGAACTAAACCACCGGCACCAAGTTTTATACCCCCATAATAGCGAACAACAACACATAATATGTTGGTTACATTTTGGTGCTTCAAAACTTCTAAAATAGGTACGCCAGCAGTTCTACTAGGCTCACCATCATCATTGGCAGTCGTGTATTCACCATTATTGCCAAAAACGGAAGCACTACAATAATGTGTGGCTTTTGGATAGTTCTTTTTGACATCTTTTAGGTGTTCAGTTAAATCATTTTTATCATTTAGAGGATAAATAACAGCGATAAATTCCGACTTGTCAATTGTTATACTAAAATGCCTTTTTTCCTGGATATAGTACATAAGATCACCAAAAATAGTATACCATATTCGAAAACATAAAAAGCTAAGTGGTGGTATAATAATAATGGTGAAGAAAAATGAGTACAATCAAAACAGGCAGAAAAGTCATTCAAATTTTAAAAAGAAACGGTTATGAAGCATATTTTGTTGGTGGCGTTGTACGTGACCATCTTTTAAAAATGCCGATTAATGACATCGATATTACAACCAACGCAAAACCCCACCAAGTAGCCAAACTGTTTGACACTAAACCAACAGGACTTAAATATGGAACGGTTACAGTTTTATTTAATGATGAAGCATTTGAAGTAACAACCTATCGGATTGATGGTATCTCTGATGATCATCGTCATCCAAACGAAGTCATTTTTAGTGAAACTGTCGAAGAAGATGTTAAAAGAAGAGATTTTCGAATTAACGGTCTTATTATGGACGAAAACAACGAAATATTCGATTACGTTGGCGGAAAAGCAGATATAAAAGCGAAAATGATTCAAACAATTGGTGATCCCAAAGAACGCTTTACTGAAGATGCCTTAAGAATCATGCGCGCTTTTTACTTTCAGTCAAAACTGGGTTTCCAAATTGTAAAGACAACTAGAGAAGCAATCGAGGAAAACAGGGAACTTCTAAAAGAAGTCGCAATGGAGCGGATCTTGCAAGAACTGATTAAGATTTTGAAAGGATCACATGTTGATAAAGCAATTCATTCAATTGTATCAACAAGAGTACATGAAGTTTTACCGGGATTAAAAGAAGGTATACTTTTTACCCAAAAAAATGATAGAATGCCATACGTTGATGCCTTTTTTACGCTATCTTTCGCACTTTATGGATCAGTTCCAAAAGAATGGCCATTTTCAAATGTAATCAGATATCGCTACCAAACTGCCAGTATGCTAGCAAACAAATACACCAAATTTGATAATTTAACACTCTATACATATGGTCTTGACCTTTGTTTACTAGCAAATAGAGTAAACTATTTACTAGGCAGGAGCAAAAATTATAAACAACAAATCGAACATGATTTCAGCCAATTGCCAATTCAAAGTGAACTAGACCTGAAACTAAGACCACAGGAAATGGTGCGACTAGCAAATAAAAAAGCGGGTGCTTGGATTCACAACACCCAGCAAAAAATGATTGAAGCAATTTTAAAACAAGAGCTTAAAAACGAAGAAGAAGCATTGATTGACTTTTTAATGGAAGAAATAAGGGGGTAGATAAAATGGAATTAGCAAAAGATCAAAAGTATGAAATAATCGGTAAAATTGAGAATATTAATCAAGGACAAAACTTTTCCAACACATCAATTACAGACAAGAATAAGGAACATTTTAACATCAAATTGGATTTTGAGCATCTCAAACAAATCGAGGTAGGTCGAGTTTATCGTTTTGAAACACAGGCTGTTTCAAAAAATGAAGAAGAGATTGTTTTAAAGTGTTTGAATATTGAACCAATTGAAACCCTTTTTAGTGGTCAAGAATTAATTGATATATATGATCAATTTTATCGTTTTGCCCCACTTCCAATTACCCAAATTAAGGATGGTGTTGAAGCGTATTTAAGTAAAATTGAAAACAGAGTCCTAAAGCAAATAACGGAAAATATTTATTTAAAAAACAAAGATCGTTTTTACAGCCATCCAGCAGCAACCAAATTCCACCACGCATATGTTGGCGGATTGAGTTATCACACATTATCAATGTTAAATTTAATTGAACCGTTTATAAAAGCTTATCCATACTTGAATCGTGATTTGCTATACGCAGGAACAATTCTTCATGATATGTCTAAAATCAATGAGATAAGCGGCGTTGATGGTGAATATACGACTGAAGGTCAATTGCTGGGACATTTAGTTATGCAAACAGCTGAAATTGAAAAAGTCGCAGACCAATTGGGAACTGCGAATACAGAAGAAGCTTTATTGTTAAAACATATGATTATCTCGCATCACGGAATTCCAAATTTTGGATCACCAAAGAAACCCCAAATTGGTGAAGCTTTATTGTTGTGGTATTTAGACACAATCGATTCTAAATTTACCGAATTGGAAACAGCCTTAGAGGAAACCAAAGAAGGACAGTTTACCACTCCCATCGCAGTTTTAGATAAAATGAAATTTTATAAGGCTTCAATAAAAAAATAAACATAAGGCATCCATTCTTTTGGATGCCTTATATAATCTCAAACACAAGGATATCATAAAAATTAGATACTTAGATTATTGTATGGTGAGCATATGATTTTGAAAAGACTATTCAGTATTATCCGACTGTTTTGAAAAAACCCAAGAAACATTACTTTAATCTTTTATATTGCGTTTTAATACTTTATGCAAACAAACAACTAGTATAAAGTATCCAAAAAGAAAATAAAACAATAAATGTGTAAATTTTATATTTTATCCAGTATATACTATAATCATGTAAAAGTCAAACTTTAAAAGGATATCAACAAGTATTGTCGTTAATAAGCGATTTTGTCCATTTTTATAATTTTTTCATCCACCTTAACTTAAGCATAGAACCAAAATAAAAAGGCTTAACTCAATCAAATTGGAGTTAAGCCTTTATAAGTGATAATAAAGGAAAACGAATATCTATTTTGCTTCTGCTTCAAGGATTGTAAACCAGTCCCCATACAATTCAACATACTTCGCATTGTTTAAGCGGTAATCATGGAATTGATTGCGGTTGATTTGACGAATAACTGTCAATCTAGCGGTTGCACTAGCATCAGTAAAGACTGCATTTTCTAATAATTTAAACATTAATTCGCGTTGCATATAGCCATTTTCATACTTAGTTATTACCGGAGTCAAGTAAGTAGTAATAGCAGTTTGAACAGAAGTCGGTACGTTAGGTCCAAGATCTGATTTCAACCCGTTTAAATAGAATTGGACTTGGTTCTTCAATAAATATGTTTGATCTTCATTGTAAGCACTAATTGTTGGATCATTTTCATCAACATATTGATTACTTGTATCGCTGTCCTGTGAATACTCAGCACTTACAGGTTTTGTCACTGTTGTTGCTAAAATCAAGTGCCAGCCAAATGATGATTCAATATTAACAATATCATCGCTGTCAATAAGGCCTCTTTGATCATAAAGATCCAAGTAAGGTAATTTAGAATCATCGTCTGCCTGTTCAGCTAAAATCTGATGAATTTCTAATGCTCGATCGTAGAATACTTTATCAAGTGTTCCAGGGAAGTTAGAAGTGTTAGTAATTGGTGAGGTAATTGATTCATACTTCATGTTAAAGCCGTATTGACGATATTCTGCCCAAGTTAATTCAAGAGTTGGATCAATTGGTGGAACAATGCTTCCAATTTGGATTCTACCTGTTTTGTTAAAGTCAGAAGAAATTGCAGTTAAAGCTTCAGGCATGTTCTTATAATTGCCAACTTTATCAAAGATTAAATCAATTAGTTCAATTAACTTAGCAAGTGTGTTATTGCGTTCAACTTCAGTTAGAGATTCTAAATATTCAGCTGGATCATCAGGTGTTTCATCACCGTTTTGATCGATATAGATTAATAGATGTGCAGTATTGATAGATAAATAATAATCATGTTGTAATTTAGCTAAATCAGCGAATTTTTCATAAATAGAATAATTCTCAAAATCATAGTGTGCATTAAGATCGTCTAAGAATTTGTCGCGTAGATTTGGATAAACATATGTTCTATTAATAGCGTCTTGGTTAGAAGTGGCACCCAAACCTAACAATAAGAATTTTTCACGACCCATTGTTGCTGGGAAGCCAGAACTTTCAAATTGGTTAGCTGAGAATTGTTCAATGATCTGGTTGAATTGATTGCGATAAGATGTATTTTCAGCACTTGAAACAGTGTATTTAGGACTTGTAGTCAAATATTTATTTACAACCAAGTCTAAAGCCATGTTGATACCATAGCTGATTTCCATTCTGTTGTATAATTGCTCAACTGTGATTTTGTTAGTCCCAAACTCTGCGACAACATCACCGGATTTATTTGTTTGCTTTCCGTTATAACCAAAATCATGTTCATAGAATGTACGAATAATGAAGTCGTAAATTGTGATTGTTTGATCATCATAAAACTCAGAAACAATATTAGTAATATAGTCAGAAGTTAGTTTTGATTCTTGTAGTTTTGCAAAAACTTCAGCTTTTTGAGCCTTAGCCTCTTCAGTATCTGCAAATATTTCACGTTCATCATCTTCTGGATCAGTAATTAAGATACCTTCTTCAGTTGCACTTTTATCATCAAGCTTAAAGACTAGGTAACGTCTATTGCCAAATGTTTGAACACGGCCAGAATAAGGTCTTGAAGCTTCGTTTTCTTCCTCATCATAGATCGTTTCAGCAGTTAGAGTCGTATAAACGTGGGATCTTAAACTAGAGTGAATATCAGTTAAATCATCATAGGTATAAGTGGTTTTAAATTCAGTACCACCAGCACCAACAATTTCGTCATCAACGATTTCGATTTGTTTGGCGGGATTTAACATATTATAAATATCAACGAAAACAGCTTTTACTTGATCAAGTGTTAAACTAATATCACTTAAACCATCAGTCCTGTCGGTACTAATACGATATTGGTTATAGTAGCGTTGATAGTCAGATAAGCTAATACTTTCGCGATCTGAATAGTCAATATCTAAATCATTTAAAATTGTTTTAACGTGAGCGTATCCATCTTCACCGGTTTTTTCGATATCGATGTAATTTGGATCATCCACATCAGAAATCCGGATATCCGGAATCAAATACCAAAGTCCACGTGAATCTTGTTTAATTGAAGCCTTATGCAAAGCAGCGTTCGCTTCATTAAGGTTAATAAAGCTTACGATTAAAACTTCAACATCATAACGACCTTTGATGTTTGATTTATAGTATGATACTTCAGCGTCTTCATTGATGTAATAATCAGAATCTTGATCTAAAACGGCTTCAGCTAATTTTTGTTTTGCATAATTACGTTGAGCTGCTCTAATTTCAAAGATTTTAAAAAGGGCATCATTTAGATAGTAATTTTCATAACCGTTTTGAAGTGTTGTTCTAATTGAGTCAATATCTAATGTGTTGTCACTTAAATAAAGCGAATCCACAAATTTTTCAATATTTCTATTCCAGACATCTGGAGACTCAGTCATTAACTTCTCTAAAGCTTCTTTTTCAAGTTTTTGACTTTGGGAAACTGCATGAACCTGACTATTGATTGTTTCATCAATAAAGTCTATTAAATCTTCGTCACCTTCGCTTGCCAATGTGCGAATTTTTTGAATTTCTTCAGCAAAGAAAATTTCATCGATCATTGATGAAAGTGTAGAAGAAGAATGCATTCTAAACTCATTATATAGTTCTTTTTTGGAAATGCTTATATCTTCGTTTAAGCGAAGATAAATCTGGTCATCACTGAGATTGCCATATGGAACACCCGAACTTCTATTACATGCAACTAATAATAAGACAGTTGCCATAACGATTGTTAAGATCAAAGTTTTCCGCAGTATTTTGATTTGATTCATATTGTATGTTCACTCCTTCGTTGTATTTCATACAAGCATATTCTAATATAGCATTTTTTGGGTTCTTATGCAACCACTTTCAATTTATTTGATAATATCACACATTTATGTGGTAAAATTAAAAAAGGTGATAGCATGAAGATTTTTGTTCTTGCAAGTGGATCAAAAGGTAACGCAATGTGCGTTGAGGTTGAAAACGAAACCATCTTGATTGATGTCGGAATCAGCTATATGAAAATTAAAGAAAAAGTTGAAACATTGAAGATCGATCTTGATAAAATAAAGGTTCTTTTTTTAACTCATGAGCACCATGATCACATAATGGGCCTAATGACATTCCTAAAGAAAAGTAAGATTGAAACAGTTTATTTAAGTAAGGGGACACTTGAATCGCTGCCGGAAAAAGTCAAAATAGAGATTTTGAAAAAAGAAATTGTCGTCATTAAAGCCGATGAAGTCTTTCATTTTGATAACACAAAAATTACCACAGTTGGTCTATCACATGATGCAAATGAACCACTTGGCTTTGTTTTTGAAAAAGAGGATAAAAAGTTTGTTCATCTAACCGATACCGGCTATGTAGATCATGCCTATTATGAACTTTTGGAAAATGCAAACATCTATTTTTTAGAAGCTAACCATGAACCAGAAATGCTTTTAAGATCTGCCCGTCCATTTGCGTTAAAAAAACGAATCTTAAGTGAGTTGGGGCATTTATCCAACGATGATGCTTCATGGCTCATAAATCGCGTTATTAAGCAAAAAGCTATTTGGGTTATCGCCCATATTTCTGAAGATTGTAATACACAAATAGCAATTGAAGAATCAATTATAAAACATGTTGAGGATCCAACCCTCTTAGAAGTATACTATGCGGATCAAACAAATCTATTGGTGTTTGAAATATGATTAAGATTATTTGCGTTGGAAAACTTACCCAACAATATTTAAAAACCGGAATTGAACACTATAATAAGCAGATAACACATAAAATTAACTGGATTGAAGTCAATGATGAAAATCAGTCAAATGGAATGCAAGTTGAAAAACAGCGAATCTTTGAAAGGTTAAATCCCGATGATTTTGTTGTTTCGCTTGCGATTGAAGGAAAACAATATTCCAGTGAAAAATTCGCAAGAGAATTTGATAAATGGTTAACATACCAACCACATGACGTTGTCTTTATTATTGGCGGCTCAAATGGGTTAGATGAAGAAGTAAAGAAACGGAGTCAAGTTCTGTTATCATTCTCCCCGCTAACTTTCCCCCATCAATTAATGCGGTTAATCTTAATTGAACAGATATATAGGGCTGCGATGATCCATAAAAATCATCCATACCATAAGTGAGGGCAACATGAAAATAATATTTTGGGACTTCAATGGTACAGTTTTAGATGATGTTGAACTATGTCATGATATTCTTAATGAAATGTTAATTGAAGAAGAGCGGCCGACTGTAACACTAGAGGATTATTTAATGATTTTTGAGTTTCCGGTCCGCAATTATTATGCCAAAGTTTATGACTTGGAAAAAACAAGTTTTGAAGTCTTGGCAGACAGATTTATTAGTAAATACCAACCGAGAAGCTTAAAGTTAAAACTACATGATGAAGTAATTGAAACAATTGCGTATTTTAAAACTAAAGGCTTTTTGAATATCTTATTATCAGCATCAGAAAAAGAAAATTTGATTGAGCAATTGAAACATTTTAATCTTGAAAATGTTTTTGATCATATTCTCGCAATTGATAACATTCATGCAAGAAGTAAGGTTCATATCGCCCAAGCTTTCGTTAAAAAGCACAATTTGGATTTATCCAATGCAATCCTAATTGGTGATACACTGCATGATGCTGAAGTTGCCGAAGCATTGAAGATTGATGTCGTTTTATATACAAAAGGGCATCAACATCCAAGCCGACTGCGAAAATATGAAAATTTTACACATTTTCGAGAATTAATTGGTAAAATAGAATAAAGGGAGTGTTGAAAATATGAATAAAGTAGCTGTATTAGTTTGTAGCAACGCAGGTCTAGATTATCTGGATTATCCAAAAGACATTCGAATTCTAAGATCAGTCATTCACTTTAAAGATGACGAAAAAGCATATAATGACTTTATTGATATGGATGCGGCAACATTTTATGATCGAATTACAAAAGATCCTAATGATATTCCAAAGACATCTTATGTATCGATGGGTAAAATGATTGAAACCTTTCATGAACTAACCGAAGAAGGTTATGAAGAAGCAATCGTCATTACGATTTCATCAGCCTTAAGCGGTCTTTATGATGCGGTCAAAAAAGTTGCTCAGGAAGAAGAAGTCAAATTAAAAATTCACGCTTTCGATTCACGTATTTTAGCATATTCAGAAGCATTTATGGCACTTGAAGCACATAGACTGCTAAAAGAAGGTAAATCAGTTCAGGAAACACTTGCATATCTAGAAAAACTACGTAATCAGGATAACTTATATTTTGCTGTTGACACACTGCTTTATCTTGTAAAAAATGGTCGTTTATCAAAACTACAGGGAACATTGGGAACAATGTTAAAATTAAAGCCATTACTTCAAATCGGCGACAACGGCAAAGTTGAAACAATTGAAAAAATTAGAACAACAGCCAAAGCACTAGATCGTGTTTTAGAAAAATATTTTGAAGAAACAAAAAATTTGGACGTTATAACATATATTTCTCATGCCCACAATGAATCAGCAGCTTCATTCTTAAAGAATAGAATTCAAAAAGAATATCCAACCCGTGAAGTGGTAATTGCTTACTTAACTCCTGTTGTAGGTGCACATACAGGACCAAGAGGAATTGGAATTGGTTATATCAATATGAAGGACCTAAGATAAGTGCTGGCGAAAGCTAGCATTTTTTTCTTTGCCTCTTAAAGTACCAAAGGGATTGATAGATGATCGGGCGTATAAAAATAAATAAATTTATTGGAATACATTGCACTATTCTTTACAATAATATATAATGGAATTAACATACAGAGGAGCGGTGTATTGGTAAATATATAGCGATAGGATTGGGAGAATCTTGTTATATATTGAAGGAGTACATTGCCGAAAGGTTAATATTCTCAATTTAACCTTGGGTAACAAAGATACACTTTGTTAACTGCCATTTTTATGGATGCGCTGTTTATCAGTTGCGTCTTTTTTTGTTAGGAGGAAATTAATTTGAATAAGTGGATTACAGAAAAAGAGTTTATTGGAAAATTAAAAGATGGTATGAGTTTTTTCATTGGTGGTTTTATGGCCTGTGGCACTGCTGAAAGACTTATTGATTTTGTTTTAGAATCAGGCGTTAAAGACTTAACGGTTATTTGTAATGATGCAGGTTATCCTGGTGCTGGAACAGCACGCTTGATTGAGCAAAACAGAGTTAAAAAGTTAATTGCTTCCCACATTGGATTAAATCCGGAAGCAGGAAGAAGAATGAGCAATGGCGAACTTGAAGTTGAGTTGGTTCCTCAAGGGACATTAGCCGAAAGAATTCGTGCCCATGGCTACGGTCTTGGTGGAGTATTAACACCAACTGGTGTCAATACAATCGTTGAAGCGAATAAAAAAACGATTACGATCAATGAGAAAAAGTATTTAATCGAAGAACCGCTGGGGGCTGATATCGCACTGATTAAAGCTCATAAAAGCGATAAACTGGGAAACTTAGTATTTAGGAAGACAGAAAGAAACTTTAATCCAGTTATGGCTACAGCTGCCAAAAACGTTTTTGTGTGGGTGGATGAAGTCGTTGAAGAATTAGATCCCGAGATTATTGTCACGCCACACGTATTTAGTCATTACTTGTTAACAGGAGGAGCAAAATGAACGATCCAAAAGTTATCATCGCTAAAAGGGTAGCAAAAGAATTAAAAGATGGTTATCTAGTGAATTTAGGAATCGGTCTACCGACGCTGGTTGCTGATTATGTTGATTCTAGCAAAACAGTTTTCTTTCAAAGTGAAAATGGTTTAATCGGTTTAGGTAAATCAGCAGAGGAGCATGAAATTGACCCATCAATCATTAATGCTGGCGGTCAACATGCAACAATTCAAAAGCACGGGATGTTCTTTGACTCAGCTACATCATTTGGAATTATTCGTGGTGGTCATGTTGATGTTACCGTTTTAGGTGCTTTAGAAGTCGATCAAGAAGGCTCGTTGGCTTCCTGGATCATTCCTGGAAAAATGGTTCCTGGAATGGGTGGAGCGATGGATTTAGTTGTTGGAGCCAAAAAAGTAATTATTGCGATGCAACACACTAATAAGGATGTCCCCAAAATCAAGAAAAAATGTCAATTACCATTAACCGCTTTTCAAGAAGTTGATCTTATTGTGACTGAGCTTGGTGTTATGGAAGTTAGAGAAGATGGTCTTTATTTAATCGAGAGACATCCAAGTGTCACAATTGAAGAAATAATTGCGCAAACAGATGCAAATTTAAAATATGATGAAGTTTTATTAATGGAGGTATAAAAAGGTGAAGATTGTTCAACGTCTACGTTTAAGCCAACAAGATGCTCATTATGGTGGAAACTTAGTTGATGGAGCTAAAGTTTTGGCTTTATTTGGTGATGTCGCCACAGAGTTGCTGATTCATAATGATGGTGATGAGGGCTTATTTAGGGCATACGAAAAAGTTGATTTTCTCCAACCGCTATATGCAGGAGACTTTATTGAAATTTCCGGTAGAATAATCAATCAAGGTAATACATCAAGAAAAATGGAATTTTGGTGTCATAAAGTTATCGCAGCAAGACCGGATATTGATAGTTCAGCAGCTGATGTCTTGACTGAAAAATTATTAGTAACACACGCAATTGGCACGTGCATTGTGTTAAAAGAAAAACAAAGGATAAAACATGGATAAGCTAATTATCACTTGTGCGATCAGTGGTGCGGAAGTTACAAAAAAAGATAATCCGTTTGTGCCATATACAGTGGAAGAAATGGCTGAAGAAGCGTATCGTGCCTATCGTGCTGGCGCAGCTGTGATCCATTTGCATGTTAGAAATGATGATGGAACACCGACACAAGCCAAAGAACGCTATCAGGAAGTAATGCAAGCAATTAGGAAAAGATGTCCCGATGTTATTATTCAACCATCAACTGGTGGAGCAGTTGGAATGAAAAGAGATGAACGCTTAAGTCCAATTGAATTGCCGATTGAAATGGCAACCCTTGATTGTGGAACGTTGAACTTTGGTGGCGATGAAATCTTTGTTAACACCGAAAATGATATTATTTATTTTGCCAAAAGAATGAAGAAAAAAGGTATTTTGCCAGAACTTGAATGTTTTGAAAAAGGACATTTAGACTCTGTTTACCGTCTTCATAAGAAGGGTTTCATTCATGAACCAATGCACTTCAGTTTTGTTCTGGGTGTAAATGGGGGAATGACGGGCGAAGCTAGAGATTTTCATTTTATGCGTGAAAGTCTGAAGAACAATGAAACCTTTAGTGTTGCAGGTATTGGACGATTTGAGTTTCCATTAGCCGAACTAGCCATTCAGCATGGTGGCCATGTTAGAGTCGGCTTAGAGGATAATATCTACCTTGAAAAAGGTGTTTTAGCCGAAGGCAATGAAGCTTTGGTTCAGAAGGTTGTTGAGTTAGCAAAGAAGCATAACCGTGCAATTGCAGATCCTGCCGAAGCTAGAAAAATCTTAGGTCTTAAGGAGTTTAGCCATGAAAGAATTATCTAAATATGGAATTCATCGTGTACTTGAGCCAATTGGATCAATGCCACAGGCAGCTTCAAAAATCGACTCAACGCCGGTTTGTTACGACAATGAACTGTTAATTGATGTTGATGTATTGAACATTGATTCAGCTTCATTTCATCAAATTAAAAATGCTTGTAACCATGACCCAAACAAAATGAAAGAAATGATTATGACAATTGTCAAAGAACACGGTAAAATGCAAAATCCGGTTACTAAAAGTGGCGGAATGCTAATTGGTAAAGTCTTAAAAATCGGAAAAGACTTTCACGATCAAACATTAAAAAAAGGTGATCATCTAGCAACGTTAGTTTCACTTTCATTAACGCCCCTAGTAATTGATGAAATTATTGATATCAATCTTGATAACGACCAAGTCACAATTAAGGGAAAAGCAGTTTTATTTGATTCGGGCATTTACGCAGTACTGCCAGAAGATCTTGATCAAAGACTGGCGTTAGCGGTTTTAGATGTCGCAGGAGCACCTGCACAAGTCTTGAAATTAGCTCAGCCTGGTCAAACGGTCCTAATTGTTGGTGCAGCTGGTAAAAGTGGTTTGTTGTGCTCTTATCAGGCGAAGATAAGTGTTGGTCGCAAAGGAAAAGTAATCGGACTTGTCATTAATGAAGCAGAAAGAAACTTATTGTTAGACAACAATCTTTGTGATGAAGTGTTTATTTCTGATGCGACAGACGCAATGGATGTCTATGAAAAGATTGTAGAACTAACAGAGGGTAAATTAGCGGATTTAACAATTAATGTAGTTAATGTCAGCAACACCGAGATGGGCTCAATCTTAGCAACTAAGGATGAGGGAATTGTTTATTTCTTTAGTATGGCAACTTCATTTACAAAAGCCGCCTTGGGTGCAGAAGGAATTGGCAAAGATGTAACGATGATTATTGGTAATGGATATACTTATAATCACAGCGAAATAGCTTTAAACATTATGCGAGAAAGTAAGTTTCTTAAACAGTTTTTTAGCAAAAAATATGTATAGTAGGAGAAAAAGATGAAACTAAATTTAAATGAGCGATATCTAGAAAGGCGAAAGAAATTCTTTCCCAATGTCTCTGATGAAGATTGGAGCGATTGGAAATGGCAGACATCAAATCGAATTCAAACCGCCAAGCAATTAAAACAATACATTGATTTAACGCTTGAAGAAGAAATCATCGTTAACAGTGTTCTTTCGAAATTAAGAATGGCAATTACGCCATACTATTTAACTTTAATTGATCCGGATAATGAGCAATGTCCAATTCGTCTGCAAGCAATTCCGTTTGGCAGTGAATTGATCATTGGCGAAAATGATATGCATGATCCACTTGCAGAAGATCATGACTCACCAGTTCCAGGCTTAACTCATCGTTATCCAGACCGTGTCTTGTTTTTGATTACGGATATGTGTGCAATGTATTGCCGTCACTGTACAAGAAGACGCTTTACCGGTACTAAAGATGCAGAATTAAAGCAAACACAAATTGATAGTGCAATTGAATACATTCGTAATCATCCGGAAATCAATGATGTTTTACTAAGCGGTGGAGACGCCTTTTTAGCAAGCGATCAAAGAATTGAATATATCCTTAAAAAGTTACGTGAAATTGATCATGTTCAAGTCATTCGGTTTGGCACTAGAACACCGGTCGTTATGCCACAAAGAATTACACCAAAACTAGTCGATATTTTAAAGAAATATCACCCAGTTTGGGTAAATACACATTTTAACCATGCGGATGAAATCACTTTAGAAAGCAAACAGGCAATTGACCTTCTAGTTGATGCAGGCATCAACGTTGGTAATCAGAGCGTTTTATTAAGAGGCGTAAATGATTGTGTTCACATTATGCGTAAACTAGTTAAAGGCTTAATCTCAATTAGAGTAAGGCCATATTATCTATATCAATGTGATTTATCAGTTGGGATTGAACACTTTCGGACAACCGTTTCAAAAGGAATTGAAATTATTGAAGGCTTAAGAGGCCATATTAGTGGTTTTGCTGTTCCAACCTTTGTTGTTGATGCTCCTGGTGGTGGGGGTAAAATTCCGGTAATGCCTAATTACTTAATTTCACAGGGACCAGGAAAAGTCGTCTTAAGAAACTATGAAGGCGTTATTACAACTTATAGTGAACCAACTAATTATGTTCCAATTTGTAATTGTGAAGCATGTAAGAATGATCAAGAAGGTGTAAGTGGCTTACTGGCTGGTAAGCAAATATCACTAGAGCCACAAGGCTTAAGAAGGAAAGAAAGAATTGCTAATGCAAAAAAAGCTTGATTCAATTAGGGTTTTAGGAATTATCGGTCTAGCAAAAAACACCGGTAAAACAACAACATTAAACGCAATAATTGATTTATATCCAAATTTAGTGCTGGGACTAACAAGTATCGGGTTAGATGGAGAAGCACTGGATCAAGTCAATTTTTTACCAAAGCCAAAGATCTATGTTAAACCGGGAATGATTGTTGCGACGACAGAAGAATGCCTAGAAACAGCTGAAGTAGAATATAGAATAATTGAAAAAACGAAACTACAAACAGCTTTGGGAAACGTTTTAATTGTTGAAATAATAACTCAGGGTCATTTAATTGTGGCTGGACCCACTTCAAATAAAGACTTGCAAGTCATTCTTGAAAAAGTAAAAAAAATAACAGATAAGGTATTAATTGACGGTGCTTTTAACCGAATGACTTTTGCAAATATTAAAACGATCGATGGAATTGTTTTGGCAAGTGGTGCCTCGTATCATCCAGTAATGGAAAAAACGATCACTAAAACAAAGCAAATCATCAAATGTTTTCAGTTTGCCAAAACAACGCTTTTTAAGGATGAACCAAAAGCAGCATTTGTCGTCAAGACAAGAGCACAAACAGTCGAGATAAAAGAAAAAAAGTTTGAAATTTTCAAACAGTTAGTTGACACATTTAAAACAGAAATAGAAGCATTTTACATTAAAGGTGCTCTGACAAATAGGATGGTCGATCTACTGATGCAAGCCAAAATCGAAAACATTACTTTAGTTTGTGATGATCCAACCAAACCGTTACTATCGGATTCACAGTTCCTTTATCTTGAAAAACTCAACATAAAGGTGGAAGTAATCCATCCCACTGAACTTTTGTTTGTCACAATCAACCCGTTTAGTCCAAGCGGTCAACACTATGATCAGGATTTAATGCTTACAAAAATGAAAGATGCAGTAGCGGTTCCGGTTTACAATGTCAAGTTAAGGAGTTAATAAAAGATGTCAAGATTAAATTTAAACAAAAACATAATTGAATCATGTCGAAAACTAGCGAAAGATGTTTTAATTGATGTACAAAGCTATATTGACAAACATACAACCAAAACGGTTGAACGAGCACAACTAAGATTATTAAGCATTGATGGTGTCAATGAATTCAATGTTCCCTTAGTAAATGTGATCGTTGATCATATCACTGAACAGGCAGATCTAAGTAAGGGTGTTCTTCATTACTTATCCTATGCTGTAAAGGAACATGCTTTATCGCCTCAGCAAATAGCAGAAAAAATTGTCAAAAAGCAAATTGATTTAGCGAAATATGAGGAAAAACCAAAAAGTCCATATCTTGACTTATTGATTCCTTATTTCAACAATATCTTAGAAAAAATTGATCAAATGAAAAAAGATCGCGCAGCCTTTATAGCGAAAACCGCAAAGAAAGAAACGCCTTCAAAATATGTCATTGTCGCAACCGGAAACATATATGAAGATATCGAACAGGCTGTATCTGCTGTTAGAAAGGGTGCGGAAATAATTGCAGTTATTCGCACAACAGGACAATCTTTACTTGATTATGTCCCCTATGGACCGACAACTGAAGGTTTTGGTGGAACTTATGCGACACAAGCTAATTTCAAACTAATGCGCAAAGCTTTGGATGAAGTTTCAAAAGAAGTAAATCGTTATGTCAAACTTGTCAACTACGCTTCAGGTTTGTGTATGCCAGAGATAGTTGCTATGGGCGCAATAGAGCGTTTAGACATGATGTTAAATGACTCGCTGTATGGTATCATTTTCCGCGATATTAATATGAAAAGAACATTTGTTGATCAGTATTTCTCAAGGGTTTTAAGTGCCTACTCAGACATTATAATCAATACGGGTGAGGACAATTATTTAACAACTTCTGATGCCTTTGAAAACGCACATACTGTTTTAGCATCTCAGTTTATTAATGAACAGTTTGCAAAAAATGCCGGAATGAAAGAAGAGTTGATGGGATTAGGTCATGCATATGAAATGAATCCTGAACTTGAAAATAGTTTCTTATATGAACTGGCACAGGCAGAAATGGCAAGAGAGATTTTTCCTAATGCCCCACTAAAATATATGCCACCGACAAAACACATGACAGGGGATATTTTTAAAGGGACAGTTCAAAATGCTTTGTTCAATATTGTTAGCGTTACTTCAAAGCAATCAATTCACCTATTGGGAATGATGACTGAAGCAATCCATACTCCCTTTATGAGCGATCGAGCATTAGCATTAGATAATGCCGCTTATATTGAGCGTGCCTTTAAGGATTTCGGTGAAGAAATAAGCTATAATCCAAACGGTAGAATTGTGAAAAGAGCTCAATTTGTTTTAGAAGAGGCACACACACTCTTAACAAAAATAAAGGAAGATGGATTATTTACCGCCTTGGAACAAGGAATATTCGCCAACGTCTCCAGATCTGAAAACGGCGGGAAAGGTCTGGATGGTGTGTATCCTAAACATGCCGATTATCAAGACTTCATTTTAACGTCTTTACTTAAGAAAATGAAGGAGGGTGACAATGAGTAAAAAAGAATTTTGGATTAGGCCGTATGGTGACACCTTAAACGATGGTAAAGTTCAGTTAAGTTTTTCGTTGCCGGTTTCACATAATGCGGTTGGCGAAGAAACAGCAAAACAATTCGCTTTAAAAATGGGAATCCATGATCCAGCTGTTGTTCATAGCGCTCCATTGAGTGAGGGGTTTAGTTTTTATATTGTATATGGAACAATTGAACATCAAGTTGATTTAAATTCGGTCAAAATTGTTGAAGTTGAATCAAAAGCGATGTCAATGGATCAATGTGAAGAATTTCTTTTAGAGAACTTTCGCGAACCAATCGTTTTTGTTGGTGCCTCAACCGGAACAGACGCCCATACTGTTGGGATTGATGCGATTATGAACATGAAAGGTTATAATGGTCATTATGGATTAGAGCGCTACAAAGGAATAAAAGCGATTAACCTTGGTGGTCAAGTTGACAATGAGATCTTACTAGAAAAAGCGCTTGAACATAACGCCGATGTAATTTTGATCAGTCAGACAGTTACCCAAAAAGACGTTCATATTCAAAACTTAACCCAATTTATTGAGTTATTAGAGGCTGAAAATTTACGCGATCGCTTTATTGTAATAATCGGAGGAGCAAGAATAAATCATGCCTTAGCCAAAGAGTTAGGCTATGATGCTGGCTTTGGCAGTAAAAAATATGCCTTTGATGTAGCAAGTTACGCAATTCAAGCTTTAAAAGTCAAAGGCATTAAGCAAAAATAGGATAACAAACGTTTCATTTTGAAGCGTTTTTATTTTATTAAAAAGGCGAAATAAATAGTATAATATTAGTGAATGCTATTGAAGGGGGTTGCGCTTTGAAAAAAACGAAAATTGTTGTTTTAATCTTAATCGTTGCTCTTTTTTTGGTAGCTTGTCGAAAAACAAAAAAGGAATCAGATCAAGACCGCTTTAATCGTGTTTATAATATGTTGGAGATCGGATACCAAGAGCTTGATAATAGCACTTCTGTAACTCAAAACATTCAATTAAGAACAATCATTGAAAGCGTTCAAATTACTTGGCAGACATCCGATCCTTCTGCAATTTCGAATCGAGGAATTGTGGCCCGAAAAATTGACGATATCGAAGTAACTTTAACCGCTCTTTTATCTTATAAGGGCATAAGCGATTCGAAAGTTTTTGTCTTAATGGTTCGAGCTAACTCAACTAGAAGTGATGTTGATCAAGCAAAAGCGGAGTTGGATATCATTTTTAGTGCTGGTGATTCAATTAATCATGTTACAAAAGATATTGTCCTTAGGACAAAAATCAGTGATGTTTCAATTGAATGGACATCAAGCCATCCAAGTGTAATCAGTCCAACCGGAACGGTTACACAGCAAAAAGAGCTGGTAAAAGTAACTTTGAATTCATTGATCCATAAGAACGGCTATCAACTTGAGAAAACCTTTATCTTGACCGTTATTGCCAAAGAAGAAACGGATGAAGAAAAAGTGAATGTAGTCTTTGATAAGCTGGAAATAATCTTTTTTGAAGATGATTCTTTAGCATCTGTTCAAAACGATCTTGTTTTAACAGCAGCAATCAATGGTGTCTCAATAACCTGGAGTTCATCAAATCTTTCCGTCATTACCAACGACGGATTGGTTTTCCAGCAAAAGGAAGATGCGCAAATCACTCTAACTGCTTCATTAACACTTGGGGCGGTTACGAAGACAAAGATCTTTAATGTAACAGTTATTAGAAGCGACAAATTGTATTATGAAGACTTCATCTTGCAACGTTTAGATGAAAACTTAATTGAGCTTAATGAGGGCGAAACTTTGGAGACAATTAAGCACTCACTCGTTCTAAAAGAGCAAACTGAAGAAATCGCCTTATCGTGGCAATCATCAAGAGCGGATATTTTATCTAATGAAGGTGTCGTTTATCAATATATTGTTGATACTGCGCTTAAATTAACGGTAACTGGGTCATACTTGGATTATACCGCCTCAAAGACGTTTGATTTAATTGTTTTATCAAATATCGTTACTGTTGAAAGCATTCTAACCAAACCAGATGGTGAAACGGTAGTTGTTTATCTAATGCTAGCAGAGGTTAGTCAAGACGGATTGATTGCATATGGGCAGGATGAGACCGGTTTTATGCAGATAAGAGCGGCGGAGTCTAATTTACTGTTTAAGGATCAGGCGGTTTATGTTAGAGGGATCCTTAACAGAGATGATGTTCAAGGTTGGATTGAGATTGAAGAATACTGGGAGGATGAACAAGGATCAAACTTGACGCCTAAACCGGTTGAAGAAGTAAAGTTAGAGGATCTTGATAAATGGATTCAAATTACTGGTAGTATGACGGTTGAAATGGTTATAATTAACGAACTGTATCAAGTAATGCTGGATGAAAATATCTTTTTCATTATGATTGAAGATGCATTAAGCCAGGCGTTGATTGATCAAATCGTTGAACAAATTGATTTGATTGATGACAGTTACACAACAACGATTACAAGCTACATCTTTTTAAGTGATGAACGTTTGTGTTTAAGAATAATCAATGTTGAGCAAATTGAACTTGAGCTGCTCTCTGAGTAATCATAAAATGTTGAAAGTATCAGCCTAATATGATACGCTATAACTACAATATAAAGCATAACTTAAAGTATTAAAGGTATTTTATGCAAGGATTTTTATAAGGTGAAGACATGATTGTAAAAATGAAACCAAAAACAACGGAAAAGCAAGTTGCTAAACTAATCAATTTCTTCAAAGAAAAAGAAATTGAATATTTAGATATTAGTAGTGATGAATATCACGCTTTCCGCTTAGAAAAAACACCATACTTAAAAGAAATTAGAGCCTTCGATGAAGTTGAGCTCGTTTTACCATTGACAAAAAGATTCTCACAGATTAGTCGTGAAAATCAAGCTGAAGATACAGTAATAAAGGTCAAAGGGAAAACAATCGACAGCAAAACTTTTTCAATAATTGCTGGTCCTTGTTCAATTGAGTCAGAAGAACAGCTAATAAAGATCGCTAAAACACTCAAAAAGAACAAGATTGGTTTTTTAAGAGGCGGAGCCTATAAGGCAAGAACATCACCTTATGATTTTCAAGGTTTGGAACTTGCAGGATTAATGATGTTGAATAGGATTGCGGCCGAATACGATTTAATTACTGTAAGTGAGATACCAAGTGCGGATTTGATACCATTGTTCGAAGAATATGTTGATATCATTCAAGTTGGTGCGAGAAACATGCAAAACTATCATTTATTAAAGGCTTTAGGAAAAGCAACGAAACCGATCTTATTAAAGCGTGGATTTGGTGCGACCATCGAAGAGTGGTTAATGGCAGCAGAATATCTCTTTGTCCATGGCAATCGAAATATTATTATGTGTGAAAGAGGAATTAGAACTTTTGAGACATATACACGAAACACACTAGATATAAGCAGTGTCTTAGCAATTAAAGAACTAACCCACCTGCCTGTGATTGTTGATCCGTCACACGCTTCTGGCCGCTATCAGATGGTTGAGCCATTATCGTTGGCAGCATTAGCGGTTGGCGCTGATGGTATCATGGTTGAAATTCATCCTGAACCAACGAAAGCCTTAAGCGATGGAGCGCAATCTTTAAAACCGAGTAAATTTACAACGATGATTGAAAAAATTGATCAACTTCTTCCCTTGTTTGACAAAAAGAGGTAACATAAAGTATGAATCTAACCTGTTTAAACACACAAATTTATTTTCAAAACGATAAACTGACTGAGATGAAAAAGATCATTCAGTCTTTTTATCATGAAGAAGAAGCATTTATCATTACTGATAAAAATGTCTACAGATTATATGGCGAGAAGCTAAAGGAAGCCCTTAGTGGCTATAAGCTTTACTTTATTGTTTTAAAGCCTGGTGAAAAAGCAAAATCAATTAAAACCTACAGCAGGATTATTAATAAGTTGATTGAGCAAAAAATAACGAGAAAACATTTATTGATTGCTTTAGGCGGGGGAGTAGTAGGGGATCTAACCGGTTTTGTTGCCGCAACCATCCTAAGAGGAATTAGTTATATCCAGATACCGACAACCTTACTTGCCCAGGTTGATAGTAGCATTGGTGGTAAAACAGGTATCAATATGCAAAAGGGAAAAAATTTAGTTGGATCTTTTTACGCACCTAAGCTTGTTATTGTTGACACGGTCTTTTTAAAGACTTTACCGGAAAATGTATATCAAGATGGTATTGTGGAAATGCTAAAAATAGCGTTATTAAAAGATCATGATTTGTGGATGAAACTAAAAGAAAATAAACAAGTGAATACAGCATTGGTTAATCAAGCAGTCAAAGCGAAGGTTTCTATTGTTGAACAGGATGAATATGATCAGGGATTACGCCAAACATTGAATTTCGGTCACACCTTTGGTCATGCGATTGAAAAATATTATAAATACAAAATATCGCACGGCAAAGCAATTGCCTATGGTATGTTGCTTGCGCTGGAGCTCGGTAAATCACCTGATAAGATCTATCAGGAACTAAAAGAAATATTGATACAAAGAAAAATAATTGCCAAACCATTTACTAAAATTTCACAAGTAGCAAAACTGCTTGAATATGATAAAAAAAGAATGCCAGAAGGTCTTTCTTTTATCATTTTGTTAGACTATCAAAAACCAAAACAGATTTGGTTAAAGGACTTGATTGAATGAAGCAAATTACAATCACGCCGAACAAATTAGCAGGTAGCATTTTAATCAAACCGTCAAAGTCATATTTGCATCGGCTTTTTTTAGCTGCAGGATTGACCAAGGGTAAAACCGAAATAGGTTATTCACCTAGCGATGATGTTGATACGACCCTTGAGGCACTTGCTAAATTGAATGTTACGTATGTTAATAACATAATTGAAGGTAAAGGGATTAAACTCTTAGATCAAATATTTAATATGCGCTCATCTGGTTCTTCGATGCGATTTTTAATTCCATTGTTGTTAAGTTTTAAAGAAGAGGTAAGAATAGTAGGCAATCCAGACTTGCTAAAAAGATCCTTGACAACCTATCAAAAAGCATTCGAAGGTAAAAACGTTGTTTTTGAAAAAAAAGAAGACGGCATTGTTTTAAAAGGAGCACTTAAAGGTGGAAATTTTGAAATTGAAGGACACCATAGTTCACAGTTTTTAACAGGTTTATTATATGCCTTGCCGCTTTTAAAAACGGATTCTACAATTAAGTTAACAACTCCACTCGTTTCAAAAGGCTACGTAGCAATGACGTTGGATGTCTTGAAGCAGTTTAAGATTGACATAAAAGAAGACGATGGAATCTATCATGTAAAAGGTAATCAAAGCTATGTATCACCAAACAAAGTCAGCGTTGAAGGCGATTATTCACAAGCGGCATTCTTTATTGTTGCAGGATTGATTGGCAAAAAAATTAGCATAGAAGGCTTAGCGGCAAAAAGTCTTCAGCCTGATTTTGAAATTATCAATATAGCCCAAAAAATGAATGGCAATCTTGCTTGGAGTGATGATGCCTTAATTGCTAAGCCAAGTGATATCAAAGCCACAGCAATTGATTTACTGGATTGTCCAGACTTGGGTCCGGCATTAATGATTTTAGCTAGTTTAGCAGAAGGAACATCAGTTTTTAGCAATATACACCGACTGATTGATAAAGAATCGAATCGCCTTTTAGCAATGCAGCAGGCATTGACAGAATTTGGTGTTGAGCATCAAGTTGTTGACAATCAGCTGTTTATTAAGGGGCAAGGAGTCTTAAATGGAGGTCAAACCTTTGACACCTTTAATGATCACAGAATCGCAATGGCGTTAGCAATCGCTTCAATAAAAACAAATGACAGAATCACTTTAGATAATAAAGAGGTTGTCAATAAATCATATCCAGAATTCTTTGCCCTATTTAAAAAACTAGGAGGAATAGTAAATGATGCTTAAACAATATCGAGATCAACTCGATCAAATTGATGATAAAATGAAAGAATTGTTTATTAAAAGAATGGAAATCGTTAAAAAGATCGGCAGTCTTAAAAAAGAGAGCAAACTACCTGTATTTGATGCAGCAAGAGAAAGCGAAATGCTTGAAAAACATCGTGCTAGTTTTTCTGATTTGGTCCTATGGAACTATTATGAGCGGTTTCTAAAAAATATGATTGAGATTGCAAAGGAAATGCAATTATGAAAAAATTCGGTTTATTAGGACAAAACATTAAAAACAGCCTTTCTCCCAAACTGCACG
>JBAYPP010000001.1:0-35457 GCA_041677585.1 Acholeplasmataceae bacterium | reverse complement strand
GAGGTTAAAATCTACAATTTGAGTGATTTTAACCGCTTTTTCGTTGATAAAACAGTTATTGTTCGTTTAAACAATCAAGATCACATCTTAAAGATCAAAGCGGTTAGACAACAAAAGAATCTTTTGATTGTCAAGTTTGAGGGATACGATGATATCAACAATATCCTTCCCTTTAAGGGTTGTGATTTATATAGTAATGATGATCCAAGAGACGAGTTATTGGAAGATGAATTTCATTATCACGATTTAGTTGATAAAGATGTTTTTGGTGATAAAGGTGAGCTGATTGGAACTGTCATTCGTGTATTGGAAGTTCCGCAGGGACATATGATTGAAGTCAGACAAAGCTCAGGCAAAAAAACATTGATCCCATTTAGCGAACATTTTATCGCGGAAATCAATGAAGATAGGATTGTTATTAAGATGATTGAGGGATTGTTATGAAGATTGATATTTTAACCGTGTTTCCGGAAATGTTTGTAAACTTTTTAGATACATCAATTATCAAAAAAGCAATTATTAGACACAAAGTATCAATTTCTGTTCATAACATTCGGAAGTATAGCCACAGCAAACATCATAAGGTAGATGATACACCATATGGCGGCGGCGAAGGAATGGTAATGGCTTTTCCACCACTATATGACGCCCTGATGGCCTTAAAATCAAAAGATAGTGTTATTATCCTGTTATCGCCACAAGGAAAAGTTTTTAAACAACAGACGGCTAGAAGATTGGCAAAAAACAAACACTTGATTTTCATCTGTGGTCATTATGAGGGCGTTGATGCTCGAGTTTTGGATTATGTTGACTTTGAATTATCGATTGGCGATTTCATCTTAACCGGTGGAGAACTAGCGGCGATGGTTATTGCAGACGCAGTCGTACGGCTGATTCCGGGTGTCATTTTAGAAGACTCGGTAAAGAACGATAGTTTAGAAAACCACTTACTAAAATACCCGCAATACACAAAACCAGAAAACTATCTAGGTCATCAAGTGCCGGAAGTGTTATTGTCAGGCCATCATGAAAATATTCAAAAATGGCGAAATGAACAAGCGCTTTCTCAAACCTATCATAAACGCAAGGATTTATATAATAAGGCTAAGCGAATAAAAGCTGTTCAAGCATTAATGGAAAAGATTTCCAAGAATACTAAGTAAATTTGCATTTTAACAAAACTAATAGTATGATATATATATCATATTTCTGCAAAGAGGGAATAAAATGATTTTTACGAACATATTAACCAAGCTGAAAAACCTGGCTAAACGAAACTTAATTTTTGAGTTTTTAATCGCTGCATTTGTTGCCGTCCTTTTTGAACTTGTTTTTTTATTAAAATTCAGTTTAGGTATGCCAATCGGTCATTGGGTTATGACTCTCTTGAATGTTGGCGTTATCTTTTGCATTATCACGTTGTTTAAGAACAATAAAAAACGTTTTATTGCTTACTTGGTCTACATTATATTGTTACTCGCAATATTTGTTATGGATTCAACACTCTATTACTTCAAAAATGACGTAACAAGTATTGCCATGCTTTTTGAATTTGGTAGAAACACAATGACATTTGGATTAAAATATCCACCATGGGTTTCCTTCCAGTGGTATTTTTGGTTAATGGTCTTAGGAATTGTAATCGGGTTTATCATTTTGCTTAAGAAAGTAACATATCTTCATGAACCAAGCCAAGAAAGACGTGTTTTTAGACACTTAATTTATACATCATTAGTAATTGGATCTTTAATTGCAGCTCCAGTACTTTTAAGCAGTTATAATTATTTGGTCTATAAGATCCCCCAAGATAAAGGACTGTATGTTGAACGATTTGGATTATTAACATATCATACACAGGATATCATTAACTTTATCTCTAATCGATTTGACTCAAGCTTTAGAGAAGAAGACTACTTGGCATATATTGAAGAAAAACTAGAACCAGAGGATTTTATTCCTTCAATTTACTTCAATCAGCTACAAGGCGACAATGTTATTATGATTATGCTTGAAACCGGCGAACAGTATGCATTTGATCCAATCCTGACACCAAACCTATTCAGGTTAATGAATCGTGGTATTTATTTTGATAACTTTTATTCGGCAGCCGTTAGAAACTATACCTATGATGCCGAATTCAAATCATTGACGTCAATGATGTATTTCAATCAGGATAACTTTATGCATACATACGGTGAAAACATATATTATAATGCATTACCGTATCGTTTACTGCAAAACGGCTATACAACATCAGCCTTTCACAATTTTGAAGGTGAATTCTTTAACCGAAATGTAATCTTTCCTAACCTCGGATTTGAGAACTTCTATAGTGAAGAAGATATGGAGCTAAGTAAAACTGATTTTTGGGCCTTAGACTCGGAAATGATCGAACAAATGATTGATCAGATTGCACCAATTCAAGAAAGCCCATTTTACTCATATATTTTAACGGTTACATCACACGGACCACATAATAACTATCGTCAAGAGTTGGAACCCTATTATCAAGCCATTTTAAACTATGTTGCAGAAAATGATTTTCCAGAGGATTCGCCGTTTTATATGTTAAAGATGCGGGAAAAAGAAGAAAAAATGTCAATGTTGGAACTTCAGTTCTTTACGTTAATGGCAGCACAAATGGATTTTGATAAAGGATTGGGAATTTTATTAGACAGTTTAGAGGAAAAAGATTTATTAGATTCAACAACAATCATTTTATATAGTGATCATAAAAACTATTCAAGTCTTGATTTAACAGAAACATTTACACAAAATAGTGAACGTGCTTATGAAATTGATAAGGTACCACTAATAATTTCAAGCTCAAAACTACCTCAGGGTACTATCAATAGCGAACTAATTTCCCACTATGATTTAGCACCAACAGTGATGGATTTATTAGGGATTTATTATAAACCAGAGTATTATTGGGGTCAAAGTATTTTTCTGCAAGAAAGAGTTGATAAACCAATTATTCTTTCACATTCAAACTGGATTAGCAAAGAGATGTTTGTTTCATCAGACCAAGATGTTGAAGATCCAGAATTAAATGTTGAACGAATCTTAGAAATGAAAACAGAAATTATTGAAATTATAAACCTATATTTAGCCTTCTTTATTACTGATTATTTCAACGATCCAACATTGTTTGAATCGTAATCAAATAAAAGAGTTGAAACTTTAGTTATATTTTGCTATAATTAAAAGGTCGTATTATGCACAATGGTCCGCTGTCTAAACTGGCATGAACATTGGAAGAAAGAGAGTGAGCCTATATGTCGAGATTAAAAGGACAAGCGTTAATTGCTGATATTACTAAATCTTACATTAAAGACGTACCTGCCTTTAGTCCTGGTGATACTGTTAAAGTATACGTTAAGATTAAAGAAGGACAAAGAGAGCGTCTGCAAATGTTTGAAGGACTAGTAATCAAGAAACAAGGTGGCGGCATTTCAGAAACATTTACTGTTCGTAAAGTTTCCTACGGAATTGGCGTTGAAAGAACTTTCCCAGTTCATTCACCATCAATTGATCGAATCGAAATTGCTAGATCTGGTAAAGTTAGAAGAGCGAAACTATACTATATTCGCACATTATCATCTAAAGCAGCAAGAATTAAAGAAAAGCGATAAAGATAGAGAGGTTCATACCTCTTTATTTTTTTCTTAAAAAATAAATTTAATAAATGAAATTGCTTTCATGTTCTGCTTGAAAGAGTTTTCATTTTGTGATAAGATAAGAAGCAGAAGAGATTAAAAATGATGTTAATAAGCCGAGCGTTTTTAAAAGACAAACAAGAATTTCATTGCTATTTAGATTTAAAAGTAGCAATTACGGATTTTATTTAACCGCTTTCGTCTAAGTAGTTAGTTATTGACGTTTTAAAAAAGCAAAATCTCCTTGTTTTACGTAATGTCATTGGTGTGCAATAACGGTAAATAGCAATTATTTCCAATGGGCATTATTAGAATATCAGATTAAAAAGAAAGGGGAAAGGTTTGAATTAGTCCTAAAGTTTTAAGGCAGTTTAAATCTAAAGGGTAGAGATATGAGCAATGCGACCATCTATGACGTTGCCGGAGCTGCAGGGGTTTCCCTAGCAACGGTTTCCAGGGTTTTAAATAATCCTGAAAAGGTAAAAGAGGAAACAAGACAACGTGTTTTGAAAGTCATTAAGGAATTGGGGTACCGTCCAAACGTGATTGCCCGTGGTCTTGCAAGTCGTAAAACAACAACCGTTGGGGTTGTTATTTCTGATATCACTAGAGCATCTGTTTCAGAAATGCTAGGTGGAATTGGCGATATTGCTCAAAACTACAAGTATTCCATTAAGTTGTTTTCAATTAGGGAGGATGTTGACGTTCACGATACGCTACAAGATATTGTTGCTGAGCAAGTTGACGGTGTCCTATATTTAAACGATGAGTTAAGTGAAGATAAGGTAACCGAAATCAAAAAGATTTTTCAAAGCAATAATATCCCATTTGTTTTCGCAAATGTTGTGACTGATGATCCGAATGTACCAATGGTTTCAATCGACTATGTAAAAGCAGCTTATGAAATTACTCAGCTAATGATTGATGATCGAAGAAGAGACATTTATTTATTGAGTACCGCAAGAAGATATTCAGTTAACGAGAAAAAAGAGGAAGGCTATTTAAAGGCAATGCAAGAAGCCGGCCTTGAGCCAAGAATATTTAGAACTAGTGGTGATACAAACATTAATCGCCAACACTTCCAAACGTTCTTTAGCGGCAAGACAGTAGATTCCGCAATCGGCGTTCGCGATTCAATTGCTGTATCATTTATGAACATTGCTCGTGATAATGGACATAAAGTTCCAAGTGAATTAGCAGTTGCAGGGTTCCAAAATACGAAGTATGCTTTATTGGCTAGACCCACCTTAACCTCAATTGATATTCCTGTTTATGATATTGGTGCTGTTTCAATGCGTTTATTAACCAAGTTAATGAGTCAAGGTGAAGCAGATCAAACGAGAATCATCTTACCACACTATATTGTCAAGCGACAAACAACACAATAAATAATAAAGTCCTATTTAAGGACTTTTTGCATAGGAGCACATTTATGAAATTATATGAAGAATTACTTTGGCGGGGATTAATTAAAGATGTCAGCAATGAAGAGTTATCCCGAAAAATGCTTAACGAACAAAGCGTTCGCTTTTATTGCGGCTTTGATCCAACCGCAGAGTCTTTAACTGTCGGACACTTAGTACAAATTGTTAGAATGATGTTACTAAGAAAACACAAGCATGAACCAATTGTCTTAATTGGTGGAGCAACCGGATTGATTGGTGATCCAAGAGAAACGGGCGAACGGAAAATGTTGACTTTAGAAGAATCATTAAAGAATGCCGAAAAAATTAAAGCTCAAATCGAAAAAATCATTGGTGTTGATGAAGTTATCTATGTTAATAATTATGATTGGATTAAAGATATTGATACAATCAGCTTCTTAAGAGATTATGGTAAACACTTCAATGTCAACTATATGCTAGCCAAAGATACAGTTCAAAGAAGATTGGATATCGGAATCTCATATACTGAGTTTTCATATATGATTATTCAGGCAATCGATTTTCTGCATTTATTTGAAAACTATCGTTGTAAAATGCAATTTGGCGGTTCTGATCAGTGGGGAAACATTACAGCCGGTTTAGAACTGATTCGTAAACTAAAGTCAACTAATGAAGAAGCAGTCGGTTTAAGTTCACATCTATTATTAAAAGCTGATGGCAACAAGTTTGGTAAAAGCGAAAGCGGTGTTTTATGGCTTGATGAAGAGCTTACAAACGCTTATGAGATATATCAGTACTTCTTAAATACAAGCGATGGCGAGGTTATCCAATATTTAAAATTCTTAACCTTACTTGAACCAAAGGAAATCATTAAGTTAGAAAATGAGTTAACTGCTAAACCGGAACTAAGAAGTGCCCAAAAGAAATTAGCGAGCGAAGTAGTTAAAATGCTCCACGGTGAAAAAGCACTTGAAGAAGCAATTGACGTCAGTCAGGCATTGTTCTTTGGCGAGTTTAATGCATTATCAGAAAAAGCATTTAAGATTTTAGCCAGTTCAATCGAATCAATTGAATTAAAGGAAGAAACAGCACTGGTTGATTTACTTGTCTTAACTAAACTTGCACAGTCAAAAAGAGAGGCAAGAGAATTCATTAACAATCAAGCGATTGCAGTCAATGATCAAAAAGAGACTGATGTACTAGCAACAGTCAGTAAAGATAGAACATATTATAATCGCTATGTAGTAATTAAACGAGGCAAGAAAAAATATGCATTAGCTCAGTTTGTGTGAGGTCCATTATGACATTAATTTTATATAATCCACTATCAAGAAACTGCAGAAACAGTCGACATATTAAAAAACTGACTAAACGACTAATTAAAAAGGGTCATGAAATTCAGTTACATAGCCTCATTGAAATTGTTGATGTAGAAGGCTTTATTAATGCATGTCATTTAGACGACGAAATTATTATTGTTGGTGGAGACGGAACCTTAAATCGATTGGCAAACCGAGTATACGGTATTGACTTTAAGCAAAAAATTTATTTGTATCAGGCAGGAACTGGTAATGACTTTGCAAGAAGTTTAAAGATAAGGGGCCGTTTGATTCAAATAAATGATTATTTAAAAAACCTACCGCAGATCAAATTCAACGCAGAAGAAAAATATTTTCTAAACGGGGCGGGGATCGGTCTTGATGGGTATGTTGTTTCATTAGTTAATGAATCAAACCGCAAGAAAAATAAAATCAATTACTTCAGACACGCTTTTCTTGGTTTCAAAAGGTTTAAACCAATCGGAGGAACTTTAATAATTGATGGAAAAGAAATAGTTGAAGATAAGATTTGGTTTGTGGCAGCAATGAACGCACCTTACTTTGGAGGCGGGATGAAGATTGCACCTAAAGCGGATCGAAAAGAGGCTTTACTTGATGTCGTTGTCGTTAGGAAAATTGCAAAATGGAAATTAATCCTAATCTTCCCGATTATTTATTTGGGATGGCATACAGCTTTAAAGAAGTATGTGCAAATATATAAAGCAAAAAACATTGAGATTAAATTTAAAAAAGAAACATATATGCAAATTGATGGGGATCATTATTACCCGATTCAGACAGTAAATCTAATCGCAGCAAACAAAGAAGGATGATTATTTATCCTTTTTTCATGTAAACAGGCTCTTTAATCTCATAACCATTTAATTCATAAGCAATCGTTTTTATGACAACATCCTCTAAAGGGCGATCATAGGCATTTGTCTTAACCGCTGCAATTTGATCAATTATTTCTTGACCTTTAATTGTTTTACCAAAAGCAGCATATTGTCCATCTAAATGTGGTGCATTTTCATGCATCAGGAAAAACTGGGAAGTCTGTGAGTTTTTATCTTGTGTTCTGGCCATTGATATTACACCTTTAGTATGTTTAATCGGGTTATTAAAGCCATTTGCGATAAACTCTCCCGCAATTGAAGGATGACTAGACGCTCCTTGCCCGCCTTGAATCATAAAACCGGCAATGATGCGATGGAAAATCAGATTATCATAATAATTCTCTTTGACATAGGTTAAGAAATTATTAACGGTATTTGGCGCATCGGCTGGGAAAAGTTCAACTTCAATTTCACCATAGTTTAAGATTGAAAATGTAATAATAGGATTCTTAGTTTGCATAGTGTTCTCCTCATTCATTTATTATTAATTCTAGATTCTATTATACATGAAAACCATTTTCAAAATAAAAAAATAAGCGTATGGTATAATTATATTGGTGATAAAATGGAAGAACTAAGAAAATTGATTCAAACTTTTTTAGAAAATAAGTTATTCTTAAGTCCGAGCGTAGCATTAATAATTAGAGCGGCAGCAATAATTATCTTATGGCTGATTATTGGGTATCTATTAACTTTTGTTAATAAATTCATCACACACAGAATCATCAGACGAAGGAAACACAAGGATCAAAGAACGGAAACGATTACAAAGTTGATTAACAGTGTGATCCACTTTGTCTTTTGGTTTTTTATTGTCGTAATGATTCTATTAGAATTAGGAATTGAGATTGCCCCAATCTTAGCCAGTGCCGGAATCTTGGCGTTTGCGGTTGGTTTTGGCTCACAGGAATTGATTAAAGATTTACTCAGTGGCTTCTTTATCATTTTTGAACACTCTTTTGATGTTGGTGATATGATTGAGCATCAAGGATTCAAAGGAAGAGTGATTGAGATTGGTTTAAGAAAAACCAAGATTAAAAACTGGAAAAATGAAATTAAGTTAGTTAATAACGGTGATATTAGAACGGTTATTAATTATAGTATTGGCGAAAGCATCGGTGTTGTTGAGTTTGGTGTAGCTTATGGTACAGATTTAGATTTGTTTATAAACAATGATTTTCAAGAATTGTTAATTAAGTTCAATGAAGATAACGAAAATGTCGTTAAAACGCCTTCTTACGCCGGAATTGTAGCCTTAACTGAAGGAATAATGACTTTAAGGGTAACGTTTGAAGCAAAGAACAACCAACATGTTGGTTTAGAACGTGATTTACGATTATTAATTATGAAGTATTGTGAACAACATGATGTCAAACACTTTTTCGCGAAGTTAATTGTTAGCTCATAAAACAATTTTTAAAAAGAAAGCTGGGAAATTATGAAAGCGAATATTGCAGTAATAGGTCTTGGCCGTTTCGGTCTTGATTTAGTCGAGTCATTAAGCAAGAAAGATATTGAAGTAATGGCAATTGATGTTAATGAACAAGCAGTTGAAAAAGCATTAGTATTTACACCATATGCGTATATCTGTGATTCAACCGATGAAGAAGCATTAAAGGAAGTTGGCATTTCAAATGTTGATAAAGTGATTATTGCGGCTGGTCAAAGCGATCGACTGACCTTAGCGTCAACAATCATGACTATTATCAAAGTGAAGCATTTAGGTGTGAAAAGTATCATTGTGCGAATTGATGATGAATCATATCAAGAAACAATGATGCTCGTAGGAGCAACACAGGCCGTTTCACCTTTGAAAATAGCCAGTGAAACCATGGCAACCAAAATAACGTCGGATAATATTGTTGACTATTTTAACATCTCTGATGATTTTTGTGCATATGAATTGGAATTGCCGGAGAATTTTAAAACACTGCCTATTGTTGATTTGTCGACTCATTGTAAATATAAAATGAACATTTTAGTCATCTATCGTAACGGCAATCCAATCATCCCCACTCATAAGGACACCTTGATTGAAAAAGATCATATTTATGTTTTTGGTCGTAGAGCAGAGATGGAGAAGATTGCAAACTTTTTTAGAAGATATCTAATGTAATATGCAAGCACAATCAAAGAAGAAAAAGCTTCGTCTTTCACCATACATGATTATTGTTTTGTCCTTTTTAGGTGTCATCGTTGTCGGCACGCTTTTGCTGCTGATTCCGGCTGCGACAAGTAATAATACGAGTTTATCACTTGTGGATGCGTTTTTTCTATCAACATCATCTGTGACATTAACGGGATTTACACCAGTCTCTGATTTAGGAACGACTCTTTCGACATACGGTAAAATCATAGTCGCCTCGTTGATTCAGATCGGTGGAATCAGTATTATCTCAATCACCGTTTTTATTATGATTCTACTGGATGTTAAGATTGGATTGAATAATCGTGTTTTAGTCAAAGAATCAATGAACCAAAACAGTTTAAGTGGCATGGTAAGGCTAATCAAAATAATCATTATAACTTCGTTTGCGGTTGAATTAGCGGGAACAATCGTCAATTTGATTGTCTTTATCCCCCATTATGATTCAATTGGCAAAGCGATCGGCGTCAGTGTGTTTCATTCGATTTCCGCCTTTAATAATGCGGGAACGGATATTTTAGGGTTAAGTAATCAGTTAGTGTTATTTCAAGATAATGTACTGCTAAACATAAACACAATCCTGCTAATCATCTTAGGTGGATTGGGATTTGTCGTTATATATGATGTATTTACAAAAAGAAGTTTTAGAAAACTATCGCTTCATTCAAAAATTGTTTTAAAGATGACTTTAATATTGATTGTCTTCGGAACGCTTTCCTTAAAGCTAGCCCAGGCAACAACGGAACATAACATTACTTGGCTTCAAGCACTATTTCATAGTGTTTCCGCTCGAACCGCCGGTTTCAATACGATTGATACCCTTCATTTTTCATCAATAAGTCTTTTGATCTTGATGATGTTAATGTTTATTGGGGCCGGATCTTCATCAAGTGCAGGCGGTATTAAAGTAACTACGGCATATACGCTATTTAAAACATTCCAAGGCTATGTAAACGGAAAGCCAGCGATAACATATGGCAGAAAAATAAGTGAGCAAACAAAAACAAAAGCATTTGTTTTATTGTTTATTGCCATAGCGATTATTTTGATTTTAACGATCTTTTTGATGACACTTGAAGCATTTGATTTAGAAAGGGCGCTCTTTTTGAGCGTAAGTACATTTTCAACGGCTGGGCTTTCATTAAACTTAACACAATCGCTGCAGATCGCAAGTAAGGTGATGCTAATGATTGTCATGTTCATTGGTCGAATTGGTGTATTTACGATTCTTTATATTTGGAAAAGCAATACAAATCGTGAGAGTTCACATGTCCGTTATGTGGAAGAAAAACTTATGATTGGCTAATTAAATCACCAGAGATTATAATAAAAACATTCAAATTAGAATGTTTTTATACTATTATTCAAAATAAAATATGATATAGTGAAGATAAGGTGGGAAGACTTATAAGCTAAAAGGAGGAAGAAAAATGAAAAAAATACAATTAGGTAAATCTGATGTTTATGTCACAGAGATAGGCTTTGGAGCCAATACGGTTGGCGGACATAATCTTTATCAACATTTGAGCGAAACAGAAGCGATTAGCGTTCTAAGAACATATTTAAGAGCCGGTGGTAATTTTATTGATACGGCTTATTTGTATGGTATGGGTCGAGGAGAGGAAGTAATTGGTGATATTATCCAGGAGTTTCCAAGAAAAAATCTAGTTATAGCATCAAAAGCAAGTTACGATGATCAGACAAAACAACCTAGCAATGACCCACTTTTCTTAAAAGAAGAAGTAAAAAAATCCATTCGTCGCTTAAAAACAGATTATATAGATCTTTATTACATCCATCAACCGGATGAAACAACCGATAAAAGATTGGCCATTAAGGCACTGCAAGAGCTAAAAGAAATTGGCTTGATTAAAGCTATTGGTGTTTCTAACTTTACTTTGGAACAACTTAAAGAGGCAAATCAAGACGGTTATGTCGATGTAATTCAAAACAGATACAATCTTATTCACCGCAATGATGAAAGAGAATTCTTTGAATATTTAAAGGCTAACAATATCTCCTATATTCCTTATACACCACTAGCTTCTGGATTGCTAACCGGGAAATACAACAAAAATAGTGTTTTTCCGGAATATGACCGCAGAGCCAATAACCCTAATTTTAGGGGTAGAAGGTTTAGCAATATCATGAAAAAGATTGATCAGTTAAGACCAATCGCTGAAAGATATAATGTTAGCGTAGCTACTTTGGTTTTAGCTTGGTATTTAAAAAATCCATTTGTTACGGCGATTATTCCGGGTGCTAAAACAGTTTTACAAGTAGAAGATAATCTAAAAGCGGATTCAATTCAATTAGATGACAATGATTACCGAGCAATTGATCAATTGTTTATGAGCAAATAGCCTATTAAAGGAAGACAATTACCCCAAAAAAAATGGTATAATGTTGGTAAAGATCAATAGAGGGGAATAGATAGATATGAGAAGACCGAAGGTTGTTATTGGTATTGATGTTGGTGGGTCTAATACAAGAATAGGGCTAGCAACAAAAGATGGTTACGTAATGCATGCTGAAAAACATAAAAGCAGCCTTGTTTCACCACGTTTTATTGAATTTGTTGCCGAGTATAGAGCTAAACATCAAGCAAATTACAACATCATTGCTGTTTCAATTGGTTTTCCTGGTTTAGTAGACGCAAACAAAAAATGGGTTATTTCTGTTCCAAATCATCATCAATTTGAAGGAAAGTATCTTAAGAAGATGGAAAAAGAACTAAATCTGCCGGTCTTTATTGGTAATGATGTTAACTTTTTATTAGTACACGATTTACATTACTTTGGTTTAGGCAACCGGGAAAATGTACTAGGTTTTTATGTTGGAACCGGCTTTGGCGGTGCAGTCTATTTAAACGGCAGATTGTTTACAGGTGATCATGGTAGTGCAGGTGAAATCGGTCATATTCCTGTTCTTGGTGGAACGTTAGTTTGTGGATGCGGTAATATCGGCTGTCTTGAGACAGTAGCATCCGGAAAAAGACTGAAAGAGTTACATGAAGAGTATTTTCCTGGCACAGACTTAGATGATATCTTTACTGATTATTTAGAAACGGAAGTTATTCAAACGTTTATCGAATTAATCGCAAACGGAATTGCATCAGCAATTGCAATCTTAGACGTAACTTCAATCGTTTTAGGTGGCGGTGTCTTGACAATGCAAGACTTTCCACATGATTTATTAAAGAAACTGATCTTAAGTAAATTAAGAAGCGATCGTACAAGAGAAAATTTAAAAATCTATTATGCACGAGCAGAAAAAGAAGATGGTATAAGTGGGGCAGCCCAATACGCATTTTATGAAATGAGGAATAAAAAATGAAAATAGCAATCGGAGCAGATCATGCAGGAGTTGACTTAAAACAAGATCTGATCGAATATATCGTATCATTAGGTCACGAAGTAGAAGATCATGGCACACATACAAAAGATAGTGTTGATTACCCTCTATTGGCGGGTCGTGTTGCCAGAGCAGTTAGGAAAAATGATGCCGATTTAGGTGTTCTTATCTGTGGAACGGGTGTGGGAATGTCAATTACGGCAAACAAGTTTAAAGGTATTAGAGCTGCAGCTGTAAGCGAAGTATTTTCAGCAATTGCCTCAAGAGAGCATAATAACAGTAACATTCTATGCTTAGGCTCAAGAGTTATCGGTCTTGAAGTTGCCAAGCTGATTGTTAAGTCTTGGTTAGGAGCCAGCTTCCAAGGTGGAAGGCATCAAAAAAGAGTTGAATTGATTAGTGATTTTGAAAAATAAGAAACAGCAATAATTAAAATCCCTTGACCTATAAGATGCATGAAAATATGTGTCTGTTAAATGCGGGATTTTTTATTACTTCAATATAATTGGAAAATCAGAATGTTAATTTTGTCAATTTGAATTGTTGTGTTAGTATAACATAAACAATATAAGGAGGATTAAGATAAATGAACAACGAATTATTTTTAACTCTAGAAAAACGGTTTAAAGAAAATATGCATCGTCATCCTAATGTTACTTGGGATGAAGTTAAAGAAAAGTTATTATTCAATCAAAAAGTGCTAAAAACATTACAGTTAATGGAAGAAACAAATGGGGAGCCGGATGTTGTTTCATTTGATGGAAAGACTTTAAGTTTTGTTGATTTTGCAAAAGAAAGTCCACTTGGCAGAAGAAGCTTATGCTATGACAAAGAAGCGTTAGATAAACGCAAGGAAAACAAACCATCAGGCAATGTCGTCGATGAGGCTGAAAAGATGGGAATAGCTTTATTAAGCGAAAAAGAATATAAACATATTCAAGCAATCGAACCATTGGACTTAAAAACCTCAAGTTGGATTGTTACACCGCCTGAGATTAGAAAACTAGGTGGAGCAATCTTTGGTGACTGTCGTTATCAACATGTTTTTATTTATCATAATGGGGCTGATTCTTATTATGGTGCGAGAGGATTTAGAGGCAGATTGGATTTAGTCTAGCCGATCTAAAAAAAAGTAAACTAAAGGCGATTCGTGCTTTCTTCTTAGTTTGTGTTAGAATGAAACAAAGAGGTGTTTTATGCAAAAGCTAGTTTTGGAAAATAGGAATCATCAGATCATCTTTTTAAATCACGGTGCGACAATCTATCAATGGATTGTTAAATCAAAGAACAGAAACATTGTTTTAACAAACGCTGATTTAGATGATTATAAAAGCAGTGATTCTGCTTTTTTAGGAACGACAATCGGTCGTGTAACAAACAGAATTAGAGACGGAAAATTTTATCTTGATAATCAGTTGTATCAATTAGAAAAAAACTTTGACAACAACTTAAATGCTGGTCACGGTGGTCCAAAAGGTCTTTGGAATCAAGTATTTCAAGTGGATTATAGCGATAATAGCAAAATCACCTTTAAACATATTGAAAAAGACCTAGAAGCTGGTTTCCCAGGCGATCTATGGGTAACAGTAACTTATCTTTTACACGATGATGGTTTGGAAATTCAATATCAAGCGAGCACGACTAAGAAAACAATCATTAATTTGACAAACCACACTTATTTTAATTTGTCAGGTGAACAAACCATTTTAAATCACAGACTAAAAATAAGCAGCCATCGCTACTTAATGGCGGATGCGACAAATGCTGTGACTGGTGAAATCGTTGATGCGTCTAACACAAAAATGGATTTGAGAAAAGCACAGACGATCAAAGATATCTTTTTAGATCCAGCTTTAAATACGAACCAATATCAAGGTCTTGATCATTGTTATTTATTGGATGAACCATACGAAATTGAATTAGCAGCAGCAGATTTAAAACTAATTGTGACAACAACTTATCCGGCTGTTCAAGTCTATACAATGGGTTTTCCACCGAACCAAAAACTGCTTGATGGAAAAAAACCTAGCAAGTATAAAGGAATCGCATTGGAGTGTCAGTTTGAAACAGACGCAATCAATCACCGTAATTTTTCAAATATTATCTATGATAAGAATCAAACTTATTTTGAAAAAATAATTTTTCAGATTCAGGAAAAAGGAGAATGAAAAAATGAAAAAAGTAAGATACGCAATGTTTGGCGGCAGTGAGGACGCCTTTATTGGTAAAGTCCATCGCATTGGCGCCGGATTTAATCCCAATATGGAATTAGTGGCTGGTTGTTTCAGTCGAAACGAAACGAAAAACAAACAAACGGCAGAATTTGTCAATCTTGATCCAAAACGGATGTATTCAACTTATCAGGAAATGATTGAACAAGAAGAAGATCGTAAAGATAAGGCGGACTTTGTTTCGGTTGTTACTCCCAATAACACACACTATGAAGCATCAAAGGCATTTTTGGAAGCCGGTTATCATGTTTTATGTGAAAAGCCGTTAACCTTTACGGTTGAAGAAGCCCAAAAACTGAAAAAAATCGCTGATCAAAAGGGTTTATTGTTCGCTGTTGCTTATGCATATCAAGGCTACGCAATGATTCCTTTAATGAAAGATATGATTAAAAGAGGCGATATTGGTAAAATCTTGACAATTGATTCTAGATATATCCAAGGCTGGCTGCTGGAAGATGTCATTCATCCAAAATCTGATCAAAAACCGTGGCGGATGCGACCGGAATATACTGGCATTTCCAATTCAGTTGGTGATATTGGATCACACATTGAGTATATGGTTCGCTACTTAACGGATCTAGATATTGAACGCGTCTCAGCGATTATGGATACATTTGGTCAACCACTGGATGTTAATACAATGATGCATGTTGAGTACGAAAACAAAGTTAAAGGTCGCTACTGGGTATCCCAAATTGCTTGGGGTAAACTAAATGACTTCAATATTCAAATTTTTGGCAGCGAAGGCTCTTTAGAGTGGAATCAAGAAATACCGGATGTCGTTTACTACACTAAACGCAAAGAGGCGACACAAAAACTTGTTCGTGGTCAAGACTTCATTGCGGAAGGACTAAGAGATCAAAGCCGAGTACCAGCCGGACATCCAGAAGGATATCATATCGCTTTTTCCAACATATATCAAAACTTCTATAATGCAATTGTTGATCATAGAAACGGTGTTAATGATGCCTTGAAAGTCAATGACGTTCCTTCAGTTGAAGATGGACTAAAGGGTGTTTCATTCATTACAGCAGCAGTTAAAAGTGCAAAAAACGACGGAAAATGGGAAAAGATTACAAAGTAAAAACAAAAAAGCGGTGTAATATCAGTATGACATCGCTTTTTTTGTCTGCTAAGATAAATAATGCATAAAAATAACTTTACACCGCTTAATTTATGTGATAAACTATCTTTGAATGCGGTTACATTTCATGCAATGCTTATAAGTGATAATCATCCACACTTAAAAAGTCTTGAATAATCGCGTGTGTTAACCCTAAAACGTTTGTTTTAGATTGGTGTTTGGAAACGGTTAAAACATCTAAACTCATTATTTGTGAACGAAGGTTATTTTTAATCAAAGAGATTGATTCAGGAATACCTTCAACAATTTGACTGCTAATAATAATCATCTTTGGATTGAATAGATGAGCGATGTTACTTACGGCAACCGAAAGCTTGTTGATGAACTCTTTATAGATCGTTGTAGCAGTAGTATCTTTATTTTTATAAAGTTCAATAAATTGATCAAGCGTAATAGTTTTGCTGGTTTCCTTGTGGTAACTTGAAATAATGGCAGTATCAGAAATATAAGTTTCTAAGCAGCCATAATTACCACAGACGCAAGCCTTTCCATTTGGAACGACGGTCGTATGACCGATTTCACCTGCAAACCCATCTTCACCGGTATATAATTTGCCGTTAATGATAATTCCCATTCCAACACCGATACCGATATTAATCGTAATTATGTTGTCATAATCCGGAAACATCATTAACTCGCCGAGTGCAGAAATGTTGGCCTCATTTTCAATAAATGATTTGACACCAACATATTCTTCAATGATTGACTTAAGGTCAATATCCTTCCAGGATACGAAGGGAGCAAACTTAATTTTCTTGTTTTTGGATAAAATTCCATAAACGGCGACACCAATACCGATTAAGCCGTAAGGTGAAACATATGTGTTTTCTTTCAACTCATCAATTGTTTCTAACAAGATTTTTAAATAAGGTGGAAAATGAGGGGAATGAATTTCACGTCTAACCTCATAAAGGATTTCACCGTAAATGTTACTGATGATACCATAAATCGAAGTAGTAAGTAGCTCAATACTAATTATTCGACCCGCATTTTTATTCAACGCAATTACTTGAGCGCTTCTGCCACTTGTTTTGACACATCGATTGGTTTCAACCACAAGATCCTTTTCAATCAATTCATTAATGATTGACGAAACAGTTTTCTTGGTTAGTGTTGTAGTCTTAGCCAGTTCAACGCGTGATGTTTCACGCAACTCGATTAATTTACGCATAACCAACCGAATGTTTTCGGCTTTAATTGATTGAGAGTTTGAAGGTTTCATAAAGGTCACATCCTTTTACTAAAATTATATCTTAAAGCATAAGTTTTTACAATCTCAATAAAAAATATAAAAAAAGGGGGTAGCACTATGAGCTATTTTGAAAAAATTGGGGAAATTAAATATGAGGGTTCAAAATCAAAAAATCCATTGGCATTCAAGTATTATAATCCCAATGAAGTTGTTTTAGGAAAAACGATGAAGGAACACCTGAGGTTTTCAATGGCTTATTGGCATACACTAACGTATATGGGTATTGACCCATTTGGAAAAGAAACAATGGATCGCCCTTGGGATTTATTGACAGATGATCCAATCGAAAAGGCAAAGATTAGAGTGAAAGTCGCTTTTGAGTTTATGGAGAAAATTGGTATTGAATATTTCTGCTTTCATGATGTTGACATTGCACCTCAAGGCGACACATTGGTGGAAACAAACAAAAATCTCGATATCATCGTTGATTTAATCGAAAAAGAGATGCAAAGAACAGGAATCAAACTACTTTGGGGAACAGCAAATCTTTTCTCACATAAGCGCTTTATGCATGGTGCAAGTACAAGCCCAAATGCCGATGTCTTTGCTTATGCTGCAGCTCAAATCAAAAAAGCACTTGAAATCACAAATCGCTTAAATGGTCTTGGGTATACATTTTGGGGTGGAAGAGAAGGTTATGAAACACTCTTAAACACAGATATGAAATTAGAACAGGACAACTTTGCTAGATTATTGCAGATGGCAGTTGATTACGCTAAGGAAATTGAATTTAAAGGTCAATTCTATATTGAACCAAAACCAAAAGAACCGACAAAACATCAATATGATTATGACAGTGCAACTGTTATTTCATTCTTAAAAACATATAATCTGATTGATCATTTCAAGTTGAACATTGAAACAAACCACGCAACCCTTTCTGGTCATACAGTTAACCATGAGATTAGAGTTGCAGCTGAAGCAGGGTTGTTAGGAAGTCTAGACGCTAACCAAGGTGACTTATTGCTTGGTTGGGATACAGACCAATTTCCAACCAACCTTTATGACACAATCCTAACGATGTATGAAGTTATTCGTGCAGGAGGGTTCAAGACCGGTGGGTTAAATTTTGATGCTAAGATTCGCAGAGGATCATTTAAACCGGAAGACTTGTTTATCGCTCACATTGCCGGAATGGATACTTTCGCAGCAGGCTTGAAGATTGCAGCAAAACTTTGGGAAGATCGTGTGTTTGAAGATAATCTCAAAGAAAGATACCAATCCTATCAAGCGGGAATCGGCAAAAAGATTGTTGAAAACAAGGTCGGTTTAAAGGAATTGGAAGCGTATATTATGGATAAGAAAATGATTGATGAAAATGATAGTGGTAAACAAGAATACTTAGAAGCATTAATCAATCAATATATTTTAAGGTAGCATCATGTATATCGGTGTTGATTTAGGAACCTCCGGTGTAAAAGTCATCTTGATTGATGAAAAAGGCGATTTAAAAGCGAAAGTTTCAAAAAACTATCCTCTGTTAAGCCCCAAGCCTGGTTGGACAGAGCAAGATCCGGAAGGTTGGTATAAACAGGCAATCATTGCTTTAGGCGAAGCCGTTAACGGCTATGAGCAAGAAATTAAGGCAATTGCCTTTTCTGGACAGATGCATGGAATGGTTGTTTTAGATCAAGATGATCAAGTGATTAGGCCAGCAATTTTATGGAATGATCAAAGAACACAAAAGGAAGTTGAAACTTTAAATGAGAAAATTGGTGTTGATTGTTTGTTGACTGAAACAGGGAATATTGCATTAACCGGCTTAACAGCACCCAAGATCTTATGGCTTAAAAATAATGAACCAATAAATTTTGCCAAGATTAATAAGATAATGTTGCCAAAAGATTATTTGGCATATAAATTATCAGGTGTATTCGCAACTGATGTGTCGGATGTATCTGGAACCTTGTATTTTGATGTCAAAAACAGACGTTACAGTAAAGTGATACTTGATTTTTTGGGAATTAAGGAATCACAATTGCCAAAGGTATTTGAAAGTAGCGATGTGATTGGCACATTAAAGGCAGACATTGCAAGACAACTGGGTTTAGCAAATGATGTAAAGATTATCATAGGCGGTGGAGACCAGGCTGTTGGAGCAGTTGGTGTTGGGACAGTTGTTTCTGGTAAATGCAGCATTTCCTTAGGAACAAGTGGCGTGGTATATGTCGCAACAGACGCATTTTCGGTTGATAGAAAGAGTTACCTTCAGTCATATAGAGACGCAACTGGAAACTATCATATGATGGGTGTTATTCTAAATGCAGCAGGAGCTTTGAAATGGTGGACTGAAGGTGTCTTCAAAGAGTTCAATTATGATGATTTATTCTTTAAGCTAAATCAAACGCCGATTGATGACACATTATATTTCTTACCGTATTTAAACGGAGAAAGAGCTCCAATTAATGATCCAAAAGCAAAAGGCGTCTTCTTTGGTCTAACAATGGATCACAGGAAAGAACATATGGATCGAGCCGTTGTTGAAGGTATAACATATGCACTAAAGGAAAGCTTTGATTTAATTTCTGATTTAGGTCACAAGATTGAACAAATCAGAATTACTGGCGGAGGTGCAAGAAGCGCTATTTGGGCTCAAATGATTGCTGATATTTGTCAAGTCAAAGTTGAGACAATCAAAATTGAAGAAGGTCCAGCCTTTGGCGCAGCATTATTGGCAATAGCCGGTTTCAAAAAAGATAGAAATATTGCTGAAATTTGTGAAGAGTTAATCGAACCGAAGCAAATCTTTCTGCCAAATGAGGAAAATTTCGCTGTTTATTCGACCAAATATAAGATGTACTTAAGATTATATCCGGTTATCAAAAACCTGTATTGAATCAATTTTTTGACCCAAAAAATTTACAAAAATTGGATTTTGATGTAAAATGATAGATAATAGAAAAAATGGATTAAGCGAGGTGTAGCTTTTGAACAAAACAATTTTAGAAATGCGCTCAATCACAAAACAATTTCCTGGTGTTAAAGCACTTGACGATGTTACACTTCATGTCAATGAAGGTGAGATTCATTGTATAGTCGGCGAAAACGGTGCTGGTAAATCAACCCTAATGAAGGTATTAAGTGGTATTCATGGACCGGGTACTTATTCAGGAGATATTGTTTTTCAAGGTGAGGTAAAGGCATTTAACGGTATTAGGGATTCAGTGAATTCAGGTATAGTAATCATTAATCAGGAGCTCGCTCTTTTTCCGGACCTAACAGTATATGAAAATGTCTTTGTTGGACATGAATTGGTTAATAATAAATTTCTAGTAGATTGGAAAAAAACAAGAGAGGAAACAAAACGCTATCTTGATATGGTCGGTCTTGATGTGGATATTTACGACCATGTTGGAACGTTAGGCGTTGGTAAGCAACAACTAGTTGAAATTGCTAAGGCATTAAGTCAACAAGTAAAAGTTTTAATTCTTGATGAACCAACCGCCGCGTTAAACGAAGATGATAGCAAAAACTTACTGAACTTACTAAAAGAACTTAAAAAATCAGGTGTAACTTCGATAATGATTTCACATAAATTAAAAGAAGTCATCTCAATTGCAGATTCAGTTACAATCTTACGAGACGGACGTGTAGTTGCACGAATGGAAAAAGATGAACTCGATGAACAAGTTATTATTAAACACATGGTTGGTCGTGAAATTGGCAATATTTTTCCAAAACGCCCCCCATACAAAGGCGGAGATATCGTCCTAGAGACAATTAATCTCAACTCATTCGATAAAACAAAGGGAAGATATGTTGTTTTTAACTCAAACATTAAACTACATCGTGGCGAAGTTGTCGGAATTGCAGGTTTAATGGGAGCAGGAAGAACAGAATTGGCTTTAAGTATTTTTGGAAACTCCAAGAAATATAAGATAAGCGGTGGTGTGATTGTCAATGACAAACGGGTCGATTTAAATTCACCATCATCAGCAATTGAAAACGGAATTGCCTATGTTTCTGAGGACAGAAAGAGAAATGGTTTAATTCTAACCGAAACGATCAGTGAAAATATTACATTATCAGCTTTAAGAAAAATTTCTAGAAATGGTATTTTGAACTTTTCTAAACAGGATGAAGTAGCTGAAAGTTATGTTGGCAATCTAAGTATTAGAACACCATCGATTCACCAAAGATTACGAAACCTCAGTGGAGGTAATCAACAAAAGGTTCAAATTGGTAAATGGCTATTCACAGAACCAAATATCTTGATTTTGGATGAACCAACAAGAGGTATTGATGTCGGTTCAAAATTCGAAATTTACACAATCATTAATGACCTTGTCGCACAAGGCATGAGCATCTTAATGATTTCATCGGAATTACCGGAAATCTTAGGAATGTGTGATCGTATATATGTAATTTCTGAGGGAGTGCAGACCGCTGAATTTACTAGCGAAGAAGCAACTGCAGAAAAAATCATGGCTATGGCTACAGTTTAGAAGAGGTGTATGATGAAAAAAATAAATCCAGTATTACAATATTTTTTGAAAATAATTTCAATGCTGCGAACAAACATTCGCGATTACGGCATGTATATTGCATTAGTAGTCATCTTTGGTGTTTTTTCGATAATTACAGGAGGGTTATTTTTAGGACCTGTAAATTTTACTAACCTTCTAAACCAAACAGCATATGTCGCAGTCTTAGCTGTTGGTATGACATTGGTAATCGTTACGCGTCAAATTGACTTATCTGTTGGTTTCCTAGGCGCATTCTTGGGAGCATACATTGTTGTTGAAGTTGAAAATGCGGGAGCATCAGTTGGATTAGCCTTAATAACAGCCTTGATTATTACAATCGTAATTGGCTTTATTAAAGGTTTCTTAGTTGCCAAAGTCAGAGTTCCGTCATTTGTAGTTACACTGGCCGGGATGTTTATCTTTAAGGGAATGCTATTGTTAAAGACAAATAGTACAACAATCCCAGCTACGCACGAATTCTTTCGAATCATCGGTGTTAATTACTTAAGCAGTTATCAAGTAGGACCGTTTAACCTTCTGGCACTAATCCTAGGGTTTTTAGTTATTATTACTTTAGCGGTCATGTCAATCCTGCGTTATCGACATGATAAAAAAGTGGGAATTAAAGGCAACGATTTATCAATGGTGATTTCAAAATTAGTTTTCTTAACAATCATCATTGGCTTCATTACCTATACCTTAGCGGCTTATCGCGGCGTATCTTATCTAATCTTCATTACGATTATTGTTGTTATTGTATATCACTTCCTAACGACAAAAACGGTCTTAGGGCGTCGAATATACGCAGTTGGTGGCAACCCAGATGCAGCTGAACTATCAGGTATCAGTGTTCAGAGAATAATTATCTTTGTCTTTATATCAATGGGAGTATTGACAATGATTGCAGGTCTGATGTATGTCTCGATGTTAAGAACAGCAAATCCGAATTACGGAATATCATGGGAATTATATGCGATTGCCGCTACCTACATCGGTGGTACAAGCGCTAATGGCGGTGTCGGTAAAGTAATTAACTCATTTGTCGGGGCGATTGTAATTATGTCAATCCAAAACGGAATGAAGCTTGCCGGATTCCCTTCAAATATTGAACCTGTTGTTTTAGGTGCAGTATTGTTGTTAGCAGTTATCTTTGATATTTACACAAGAAATGTTCGCTCAATTGATTTAGTTGGTGTACATTATGCCAAAGTTAAATACAATGAAGAATTTGCTTTAGCTAGAAATAATTATCTAGAAGCGAAAAAAGCATTGAAAGTTGTCGACAAAGAAGACAACTTAAAGGTCTTAGAACTTGAGTTTGAATTGATGAAAGCACAAGGTCAATATAACCAGATCAAGGACCGAATCAGATCTTCGAAAGAAGAAGAGTTTGTCAATGGTGTTTAATAAGGTGTAGAAATACACTAAAAAAAAAGGAGAAGAAGAATGAAGAAACTCATTGTTTTAGGTGTTACATTAATGATGGCACTAATTCTAGTTGCTTGTACAGATAAGCAAATTAAGATTGGTGTAGTTTTGCCTGATGCTGCTGAGGAAAGATGGGCTAGACAAGACGGCGAATTCTTGAAAAAAGAATTGGATGCATTAGGGGCAGGGTATGAGTATGATATTTTATTCTCAGGCGCTGACGAATCAAAAGAACTTCAAAACGTTGAAGCTCTAATTACTAGAGGTGCGAAAGCAATTATTATTACTACGCACGGCTCGGGGGCTGCTGCAGTTGACGCTGCAAAAGCTGCAGGTGTAAAAGTTATTGCTCATGACCGTATGTCTAAGAGTGATACAAATGTTGCTGACTTCTATACAACTTTCAACAGTTGGAACGTTGGTAAAGAAATGGGCAAACACTTAGTTGAAATGGCAGAAGCAAATGGTGCTACTGCAGAGAACAAAGTTGACCTTGCAATTTTTGCAGGTAGAACAGCTGACTGGCCAAACGCTACTTACTTCTTTGGTGGAGCAATGGAAGCAATTCAACCAAAGCTAGCAATCTTCAACATCATCACTTCAAATAAAACTCAAGTTGAAGCATTAGCGCATTACACAGAAGCTACATTTAATGATGCTGCTCGTGTTGCTCTACAAGCCGCAATGGCTCCGGTTGATACTGACTGGAATCCAGGAACAGCAACTAACTTAGCACAAGCAGTCACTGCTGGTTTGACTAAGGGTAGCGATGATGTTTATGTACTAGCTCCAAATGATGACACATCTGCAGCCATTCGTATCGTATTTGGTGATATGGATAACCCATATGAAAGATACTATACAACTGGACAAGATGCTTCTAACGTTACGCTTGCAAGCTTAATGGGCGACCCAGTTAAAGGTAATGGTACTCAAACAATGACAGTGTTTAAAGATACTTCAAAACTATCTAAAGACTCTGTTAAGATTGCTAAGAACATCGTTGACGGCGTTGATGGATTAACTGGTTTGACAAGTGGTCCTTCAATTGACGGCGCAGCTACAGCTTACACTACAATTGACGTATTATTAGCAAGCGACAAGCAAAAAACTTATGACTTAATCTTCAAGACTGGTTATAAGGACAAGAACGAAGCTACATTCAGTAATATTGACTTTTCACAATACGAATAAGCAAAACTAACAAAAAAGTCAAATCAGAGGGCACAAAATTGTGCTCTCTTTTTTTGTCCAAAAATGCTATAATAAAGAAGATCAAATTTTAATGAGGTATTTTATGAAAATCAATCGATGGTTTACTGTTTTAACAGCCTGGATTTTAATCTTCTTTAGTGCCGCTTCAACAATCTTCAGCGTCTTTTCGGGTGCATATGGTGAAGTCTTTGGCTGGGAAGCGTCCAAAGTTAATTTAGGCTTTACGATCTATATTATTAACCTAGGTATTTTTGGAATACTAGGCGGTGTATATATTGATAAGAAAAAGGCCGCACCAATGCTTTATGTCGGCGGTATGATTTTCGCATCGGGCTTTTTGTTAAGTGGGTTTGTCACTGAGATTTGGCAGTTTTACCTAACCTTTGGTGTAATGGGTGGTCTTGGTGCAGGGTTAATCTATAATCCTTCCTTTATTACGGCATTAAGACATTTTCCGGATAAGAAGGGTCTAGTATCGGGCCTACTATTAGGAGCCGCAGCCTTAGGTCCCTTTTTGTTGGCTCCCTTTGTTAAAGGCTTGTTAGGTTCTTCGCCATATAGCATTAGCGCTATTCGTTCGACCTTCCTGATCTTGGGAATTGTTTTTCTAGTTGGCGTTCTTTCCTTAACATGGATGATGAAGACCGTCTCTAAACCTAGAATAGAAATTGAACACCCAAATGAAATGAATTATAAGCAAATGCTGAAAAAACCATTTTTCTGGCTGTTATTCATTGTTTTTGCAGCAGCAGGTACTGCTGGCAATATGATGATCAGTTCAATTGCGAAGATTGCAGAAAACCAATATTTACTAACCGGTTTCTTATTATCAATTGTCGTCAGTGTCAGCACCCTATCAAACTTTATTGGCCGTCAAACATTTGGTTTAATCTTGGATAAGATCGGTTACTATAAAGGCTTAACAATTAGCTTAATTGGAACGATAATCGCATTATTGTTATTAGCACAATCAAACACACCAGTCATCTTCTTTATTGCGGTTATGCTTTTGGGTGCTACCTTTGGTGCAATTCTAGTAATCTTCCCCTCTTTAACAAGCTATTATTTCGGGATGAAGAATCAAGGTTTGAACTATGGCATTATGTTTCTTGCCTATTCAGTCGCAGGAATGATTGGACCGCTTGTAGCGGGCTACTTTGAAGATACGACCGGAAGCTTTAGGGGTGCTTACTATGTGGGGATCGCTATTGCCGCGGTTGGATTGGCAATTACGACCGGATTAGCGATTTATGAGCAGAAGTATCGCTCATTTCAAGTTAAATAAAATACATGGTATAATTAAAGACAATAATTATAATTTTAATAATATACAGGAGGAATTATGAATAAGGTGGAACGGTTTTTAAACAGCAAATATTATATTGCGCTTATCTTTGGGATTACTTTTATTGCGTGGCTGTTTTATAAGGAAACACCTCCTTTAAGTTTTAACCTATATAACATGATCGGCATCTTTTTCTTTGCGGTAGCATTGTTTGTTGTCTTAGCTTTCTTTGAAAACACATTATATGCAGCCCCATTGTTGTTGCCGTTTTTGTTCATCATCAATAAGCGTAACATGGACTTTAGCACCGCCGTTACGGAATGGTGGATTTACATCGCTTTGTTTTTAGTCATCGCGGGTCCTATCGTTCATTATTTAAGATTTAGACCAACAATAAAAAAAGGGCATTTTACCCTTGGTCTAACTTTGATTGCGATCTCATATCTATTATCGACAATTCAAATTCCGTTTTTAATCAATGCGATTCCTGTTTCAATATTGGGACTACTTTACTTGTTTTTCTATTTATACTTGACAGCAAGCACAAAAGGAAGAATCAGCTATATCTTTTATATCTTTCTGTTTCTAAACTTTCTGTTTATTGCCCAATTAGGAGTATACATATATCGTGGCTTTCTTCTTAATCCTGATTTACCACTTGCACAACGACTACTGGCTGGTTGGGGTCGAAACTTAGGCTGGGCGAATGTAAATGATATGTGCTTTTATATTGCCTTAACCCTACCGGCTAATTTATATTTCATTATGAAGAACGCAAAACGAAATTGGCCTTTATGGTTTGTTATGATCTTGGGGATGATTGTTGTCTTATTATCGCAATCAAGAGGCGGAATTATGAGCTTTTCACTAAGTGTAATTGGAATGGCAATCCTAATTGGCACTAAAGGAAGAAGAAGAGTGGTCATCCAGATGCTAATCGCTTTAGCCTTAGTAACGACGCTCTTCCTGGGCTTTAAAGATGTCTTCAGCAACTGGTTTGATGAATTCATGCGTACTACTCAGGGAAGCTTAAATGAATTTACGACCAACAGATTAAAAATATATGAAACTGGTCTAGAAATCTTTTTTCAAAAACCAATCTTTGGTGGCGGATGGCTATCATTGGACAATGTATATCCAAATAACCGCTTGTTCATGTATCACTCAACAATCATTCAGGCTTTGGCGGCGATGGGATTAATGGGACTTGTTGCGTTAATCGTCCATTATATTGAAGTCATCAAGTTTTTCTTTAAGAGGATTACCTTTGAAAAATGGTTATTTATGATTGGTTATTTAGCTAGTCAAATTCACGGTTTGATTGATAATGTTCAATATGCAGTACCCTATTCTGTCATAATGATTGTCGTCTTTTCAATCTGGGAAAAAGCGCCGATTGAAACAGAGTTTTATCTCATCAATCAGCGCTATTATCACGGAACAATAAATTAGATTAAAGACGTCCCAAGCCAATCTTTTTATAGATTTTCTGCATCTTGCGAGCAGCAATCCCTTGAGCGTTTTCACGACCCCTATCCAAGACTTGATCTAGATAGGGATTTTTTATTAACTGATTGTATTTTTCTTGAATTGGTTTTAATGTTTGAACCACTAATTCCGCTAGATCTTCCTTAAAGATTTTATAGCTTTCATCCTTATATTTTTTTTCAATATCATTAACTGATAAATCGCTTAGTGAAGCGTAAATCGTCAAGAGATTACTAATTCCAGGCTTGTTTTTTACATCGTATTTTATCTTAGCATCAGAGTCTGTTACAGCACTTTTTATTTTGTTTCTGGCTGCATTTAGATCATCCAACAACAGGATATAGGATTTCGGATTATCGTGTGATTTATCCATCTTTCTAGTCGGTTCGGTTAAGCTCATAATTCTTGCTCCTGTCTTTGGGAAAAAACCTTCGGGCACGACAAAACTTTCACCGTATTGATTATTAAAGCGAATCGCTAGATTTCTAGTTAATTCAAGGTGCTGCTTTTGGTCATCACCGATTGGAACAAAATTAGCATCATATAGTAAAATATCGGCAGCCATTAAGGCGGGATAAGTCAAAAGGGAAGTTCTTAATCCTTCTTCCTGTTTTTTCTTTTTATCTTTATATTGGGTCATTCTTTCCATTTCACCAACATAAGCGGTTGACTCCATCACATAACCTAGCATTGCATGTTCTGGTATTTCTGATTGAATAAATAAGTTCACTTTTTCTGGATCCAAACCACAAGCAACGTATAAAGCAGCCACACTTCTAATCATTTTCTTTAAGTGCTGACGGTCTTGAGGGGTTGTTATTGCATGTAAGTCAGCAATAAAAATAAAGAACTCAGTGTCTTTTAACTCGTCTTGTAGTTTTACAAATTGCTTTAGGGCTCCCAAGTAATTTCCTAGCGTTAGTTCGCCCGTTGGCTTAATGCCTGATACTAATCTTTTCATTGTCTTCCTCCTATAAAAAAAGTCCCTGATGTCAAATAACATCTAAGGACGAAATAAATTCCGCGGTACCACCTTAGTTCTGGAGACCCAGCACTTTGTTATTCATATAGCTGATTTAAGCTTGTTTGCTCCAAGGGCCCAGGCAATTCCTCTTATGGTCAGCTTCCACCGTCCTGACTCGCTTGTCATAAAAAGGGTGAATTGTTTCTTCCTTTTCAACGCAATTATATTATAGCATAAAAAGAAAAAAGATATCAAAATAAATTTGATACCTTTTATAACAATCAGTTTTCTAAGACATCCTCTAATTGATCGATCAACGCATTAAAACGTTTGACAACAGCCATGAATGTATCTTTTTTCGTTAAATCAGCACCAGCCATTGCTGCTTGATTAACGGGATAATCACTACCACCGGATTTTAATAAACCAAGGTATTTATCGGTTGCATTTGGTTTGTTTTGTTTGATGTCATCATAAATCTTTAATGAAGCACTGTAGGATGTTGAATATTGGTAAACATAAAACGGTGTATAGAATAGATGTGGAATATAGGCCCAGACGTATTGTTTGTATTTTTCTTCAACAATGTCAATGTCATAGAAATGCTTATAGAGATTAATCATGATTTCTGATAAGGCTTTTTCCGTTACCGGAATTCCCTTTTCAACCAATTGGTTTGCTTCAAACTCATATGTGGCAAACAATGTTTGACGGTAGAAGGTTGCCATAATACCATCAATCGCCGATTCTAACAAAACGATTTTTTGTTCTTTTGTTTCGGCTCTGGCTAATAAATGATCTAATAGAATGTGTTCGTTAAAAGTGGAAGCGATCTCAGCAACAAAGATTGTATAATTGGAAATTGCCATTGGTTGGTTCTTTTGACTGAAAATTGTATGGGCACTATGTCCTGCTTCGTGTGCAATTGTAAAGACGCCGTCTAAGGTATTATCATGGTTTAGAAGAATGTACGGATGAAATCCATGCGAACCGGATGAATAAGCACCGGTTCTTTTACCATCCTGTGGGTATGCATCAACAAAACCGTCTTCTAATGCTTCGTGTTGTGCCTTAACAAATTCTTCATCCATGCCCTTAATTGACTCCAGGAAGAGTTTTTTGCCTTCTTCATAGGAATAATTCGTATCATCAGTAGCAAGCTTTAAAAAGCGATCATAAGTGCGATATTTCTCTAAATTCAAATGTTTCTTGCGGAGCTTTAAATAGCGTTTGATTGGTTCTGTGTTTTCATAAGCAACATCTTTTAAGTTATGAAACACAGCGGTTGGAATATTATTGCCAAACAAGGCCGCATCTAATGCCGATGGATAATTTCTTGACTTATAATTGGCAGCTAATTGTTGTAAAACCAAATTATATGTATTCGCAAAGGCTGTTTTTTTATCAGCATAGCGTTTAAATGCTGCTTCAAAGACTAACCGACGATCTTCTGGATTCTTTAAGGTTGGTAAAATTGCCCGGAAGTTTGAACCGGTAATTGTCATTTCCTTACCGTCACTCAGTTTAACAATCTCATCTTTGGCATCAATGATGGCCAATGATTGATATAAAGCGCTTGGAATATTACGAAGGGGTCCAAAGTTAGCCAGCAATTTTTCTTGAACGCCATCTAAGACATGTTTTTGCTGGAAGAATAATTTTTCCAATGGAAAACGATATTGCTTTAGATATTCATCTTGTTCAACAAAAGACATGATTTTCTCCTGGCCGATACTGATCAATTCAGGTGAAACGTAACTGGTTAATTGGTTTAAACGTGACATTTGCAGTAAAACCTTTTGGTTTTTAGTTTGCTTGTCGGCATCTTTTAAATTTAAATCACTGCTTAAATGAATGTAAGCATATAAACGATAAAACAGTTTCAATGTCTGTTCCTGATCGCTATAGTAAGACTTAAAGTCTTCAAAGCTACCGAGCTTTCCTTGGTAAGAGCCCAGTTTCTCAATAAACGTAGGTAGCTTTGCTAAATCCGTTTCCCAAGCTTCATCGTTTGGGTAAAAAATTGATAAATCCCATTTTGACATTTTTGCCATCTCCCTTTTGGTTGTATTGTCTTTATTATATCATAGATATAACTGAAAAAAATTAGGTAAAAAGGTGTTTTTAGGAAGGGTTAATGGTTTGAAATTCAAAATAAATGTAAAATAATATGTAAAATCATCGAAAGTATTAAAATCGTATTGAAAAAAAGTATAAATAATTATATAATGAACGAGCAAACAAAAGTTTGAACACAAAGTGCTATAGGCTAAAACCTATGCTCCAAAAAGGAGGAAGACAAATGATTACAATTTTTACGACCCCTAGTTGTTCATCTTGTCGGAAAGCGAAAAAGTGGCTCGACGATCATAAGGTAGCTTATGAGGAGAAAAATTTATTTAATCAACGGATTACGGAAGAAGACATTGATCGCATGTTGGAAAATGCTGAAAATGGATTTGAAGATATTATTTCAACCAGATCAAAAATCTTTAAAGAACAAGCGTTAGATGTTGAGGATATGAAAATTAGCGAGTTAAAGAAATTCATCCTTGAGAATCCAAGTGTGCTAAAACGTCCCATTATGATTGAAGGGGAAAAGATGCAAGTTGGATACAATGATGAAGAGATTCGTGTATTTATTCCGAAAAGATTAAGAGAATTAATCATGTGTGTGGATTGTCCACAGGGGGAAACGTGTGATTATCAAAGTGCGTTAAAGCGATACTTTGAAGAAATAAAGAATAATGAAGAACAACAAAGAGGAGCTTAAGCTCCTTTTTTTGTGCAAAAAAAAGACTAGATTTTCGCTAGTCTTAATTTCATCAATATAAAAAATTATTCTGTTGGTTTCTTTAAACTCACAACTGCGTTTTTAATATCTTCAAACAAAGCTACAACCACAAAGCCAATCATGATGACAAGGCTCATCAGCGCATATGTTTTAACCATCGGTGCATATCCGCTTGGCATTGTAGTACTACCGATAACTCCAACAACGCTTACTAAATGGAATGTGAACATTACAAGAACGATAGCAACCACAAAATCAACGATTCTTTTTAAATCAAAAAACCAACCACCCCAAATTAAGATTAAGGGCAGAATAAGCTGATAGTATGGAGGAATGGCTTGGTTACCATAGAAGCGGAACCATTCTTGTGTTCGGGCAATCAAAGATAATAGAAAAAACACGGTTAAGATAACTGCTGATACAAAGTATAACAAATTACGTTCTTTCATGGGCACCTCCGAATATATATTAATATTATAGTTTTATTAAGCCATAAAGTCAATGTAACTATATGAAAAAAGCCTTAAAATGCAAAAATAGACCGTTTTTAGTGCTTTTTTTAAAATAAAGCGTATAATATTCTTACGAATGTTACCTTGATAGGAGGTATTCTTATGAAACAAAATCGAATAAAAATGTTTTATGCTTTGTTAACAGTGAGTTTGTTTGTCTTGGTTTTAGCAATAATCGCTTTGTTTATGGGAGATGTGTTAGATGCACGGTTTAACGTCATTGGGATTAGAGTCGCGACACTACTGGTTGCGTTCGCATCCTTTATCTCCTCAACATCATTTAGCTTCTTAGTTTACACCCACAACAAGACCGTTAATCGCATCAACGATGATACCAATAAACGAGCGGAATCCTTTCGCAATTTTCAGTTTTCCGCCAGCAATTATTCCATTATTGAGTTTATGGATCGGATGTTGATTTATTTGGAATCACCGCGTTACATCGAACGCTTTATTCTCAAGAAAATCGCTGAATTTCATATGTTTGAATCATCGATCAAAGAAGAGGAAGTATATCAAAATCCGACTAATTATACGTATTTATCAATTAAGATTCCGTTTAAGGTTGTTGAAGGAAAAATGGTTGGTAAAATCATTTTAAACAAAATCAAATTTGAGCGTGAAGAAAAGGATTATGAGTTTATCAAACCGGATTCCTTAGTCGAAAGTAGAGCTTACATTTTGTATAATGAGTACACGAAAAGACATAATATCATTATGAACCTGGTTGTCGATAAAAATAGTGATATCTTTGATCCAAAAGCAATCAACGTTTTTTCGAAAATTAAGCTATCAATTCAAATTACAAGTCTCTTGGGAGTCTCTGTTTCAGGGACAAGCGAACTTTACTTCATTAACCCTGAGCAAATTGAGGGAGACGCGACAAATACTTATAAAATCAACTCCTCAAACTTCGTTATTAAGGAAATGCCCACAATTACCCATTCAGATTTTTACTAAAAAGATAAAAAAGGGCGGATACGCCCTTTTTATTTGGAATTAATATTGTATGATAGAACTAGGAGGAAAAACACTATGGAAAAACAAAAATTAAGAAGAAGTGAAGTCAACGTTCTTCATACTTGGGATTTAAGTCGTATTTTCAAAACAGAAAGCGAATATGAAAAAAGTATTGAAGAAATAAGAAAAACAGTTGGTTTGTTTGTTGAGGAGTTTAAAAATAACTTAAACACCGCCAAACAAATCAATGAAGCATTAACAATTTATCGTCCTCTTCAAGAAAAAATGATGTATGCTGGAGCTTATGCTAGTTTGAATATGAGTTCTGATGCGACTGATGAAAAGAATGTCTTAAGACAAGCAAATTTTGGTATTTTTATGCAAGAGATGTCAAACTCACTTTCATTCTTCATGGCCGAATTGAAAGAAAAGGATGAAGCGCTACTCAAACAAGCTAGCGAGACGAATAAAGAGAATGAAGGCTTTTTAAAACTACTGATCAGACAAAAGCAACATAGTCTACCAAGAATAGTTGATGAAGCATTCACTAAGTTAGGTGGCTTTTTATCAGTTCCTTATCAAAACTATAGTCGGTTTAAATTAGCTGATATGAAGTTTCCTGATTTTGTTGTCAACGGAAAATCATATCCATTGAGTTTTACATTGTTTGAAAATGACTGGAGTTATGAAAAGGATCACGATGTCAGAAGAAAAGCGCACGAAGTTTTTTATCAGGTGTTAGGTGATTACCAGCATGGTTTAGCTAACAACTATCAAGCGGAAGTTTTAAAACAAAAAGCAATGGCTGGTTTAACTGGTTTTGATTCTGTTATTGATTACTTATTATTCAACCAGGATGTAACAAGAGACATGTATGACCGCCAAATTGACGTTATAATGGAGCATTTAGCAAAACCAATGCGTAAGTATGCAAAATTGATTCAAACTATTCACGACTTGGATAAAATGACTTATGCCGATCTTAAGCTGGCAGTTGATGTTGATTATGAGCCACCAGTTACGATTTTTGAAACAAGGCAATATATGATCGATGGTTTAGCTACTTTAGGTCCGGAATATTTAAAAATGGTTGAAAGAGCATTTGATGAAAGATGGATTGATTTCCCGCAAAACATTGGTAAATCAACCGGAGGCTTTTGCTCATCACCATATAAACTAGGGTCTTTCATTTTAATTAACTGGAATGGCAGAATGAATGAAGCATTTGTTTTAGCCCATGAAATTGGTCATGCTGGTCATTTCTATTTTTCGCATCAAAATCAAAATAGCTTTAACTCAAGACCTTCAATGTATTTTATTGAAGCACCATCAACAATGAATGAATTGATTGTAGCCAACCATTTCTTAAAACAAAACGAGGATTTAAGATTTAAACGCTGGGTTTTATCAACAATGGTTTCTAGAACCTATTTCCATAACTTTGTAACCCATCTATTAGAAGCTGCTTTCCAAAGGGAAGTATATGTAAGAGTTGATGGAAGAAAACCACTTTCAGCTAACATTTTAAATAAGATTAAGAATGATGTAATTAAAAGGTTTTGGGGCGATGAAGTTGAGATTCCGGAATATGCTGGCTTGACCTGGATCCGTCAGCCACACTATTTTATGGGTTTGTATCCATACACTTATAGTGCGGGTTTAACTATTTCAACGGCTGCAGCGAAAAAGATTTTTAACGGTGAATTGGCAATTGAAAGATGGCTTGATGTCTTAAGAGCAGGAAGTACAAAGGATCCACTGGGATTAGCGAAAATGGTTGATGTCGACTTATCAACCGATAAACCTTTAATGGAAACAATCGCATATATCGAATCAATGATTGATGAGATGATTGAGATTACCGATAAACTGAATAAATAAAGAATAATTGGATCTTTAAAATACCTATTCTCCTGAGTAGGTGTTTTTGTTTACTAAGCGTTGAAATTGTAAAGATATGATAAAATATAGGCAAGATAAGTCTTGAACAAAGGAGAAAAAGTATGAAACAGAAGAATAGATTGATTTTGCTTGTCTTTACATTGATAAATATTGCGTTTGGAGTTTATTTTTACTTTGTAAATCCTGATGGTCTAGTTATGGACTATACGGGTTTATATTTCACATTCTTAATTTTACTAATACTTTTAACAGGATTTTTTTATCCCAGTAAAATGCGATATATCATTCCGCTTTTTCATTTCACATTATTGTATATAGTCTTTATATACTTTAATTTCAATCAGCTTTTCGCCAATTTGGAATTGGCATTATCAACCTTGTTAATGCACGGAATTTTAATGTTAATTTTAGCAGTTGGATATCTGTTATTATTGGTAACAAACAAGTTAAATACTTTTGTTTCAAAAGTCGTCTTAAGTGTCATCACTTTAGGCGCGATTGCGTCTGGAGCATATTTTTCCATAACGGAAACGTTAGGTTTAATGCAGTTAAATCTTGATAACATCGTTTATTATATCTACACGCTAGTCATTTATTTATACTTCTTGCAAATCGTTGTCTTATACTGGCTTACCCCAAAGAACATAGTTCAATTCGAAAATGTAATAGAAGACCTTGTTTTAGATGAAGTTGTTGAAGAGGTTGTCATAGAAACCGAAACCGAAGAATTGGATCAAGAAAGTCTAATTAACGAAATTAAAGCAGAAATAGAACAAGAAGAAATTAAAGAAGAAGTTATTGTAGAAGATAAAGAGGTTATCGTTAAAAAAACCAACCCTAAGCAAAAAGAAACTTTTATCTACAATGAGGAGAAAGAAAAACAGCAGATTATGAAACGGTATGAAAGAATGTATAAAGAGGGTTTAGTAACTAAGGAAGAGTTAAATAAAATCAGACGTGAAAATGGATTTGATAAAGTATAGAATAAAGAGGAGCTAGAGTTGATTAATACAATTGAGTTAAAAACAATCGAATCAAGCGATTTAGAAGTTATTTG